>JBFIPU010000032.1:0-25921 GCA_041609995.1 Acidimicrobiia bacterium | reverse complement strand
TCCGGCGGACTTCACATGGTCAATATCCAGAATCCGACGAGTCCCAGATTCGAAGGGTGTTATAGCGCCGATGGCTACACGCACGACGCTCAGTGCGTGAACTATGCGGGACCCGATTTCGATCATCAAGGCAAGGAGATCTGTGTCAACTCCAACGAGGACACCATCACCATCGTCGATGTGACAGACAAGAACAACCCGGTCCAGCTCTCCCGCACGGGCTATCCAGGAGCACAATACGCCCATCAAGGTTGGTTCACCGATGACCAGAGGCATTTCTTGTTGGACGACGAGCTCGACGAAGTCAACCTCGGTCACAACACCCGCACCCGGGTCTTCGACCTGGCTGACCTAGACGCCCCGCTCCTCGTCGGTGGCTACGACAGTGGCAACCCGGCCATCGATCACAACCAGTATGTCAAGGGCGACTTCTCCTACCAGTCGAATTACCGGTCCGGCCTCCGCATTCTCGATATCAGCGGGGTCGCCAAGGCGTCATTGACCGAGGTTGCGTTCTTCGATATCTATCCGGCTGACGATGCGCCCCAATTCAACGGAAGCTGGAGCAACTACCCCTATTTCAACAGCGGCATCGTGGTGGTGAGCGGAATCGAGCAAGGCTTGTTCGTCCTGCGACCCAATCTCGGCCCTACCGACAGTCCTCCCACCGCAACGCTCACCAGTCCTGCGGAAGGGGCGGCGGTCAGTGGGACGTCGGTGTCTGTGGCGGCGACTGCTTCTGACGACAGCGACGTCACCCAAGTGGAGTTCTTCGTTGATGGCAACTCGATCGGCGTAGACACGACGGCGCCCTACGCACTGACATGGGATTCCACGACCGTCCCCGACGGCCCCCACGTGGTGTCCGCAACCGCTACCGACACGCTTGGACAGACCGGCTCCGACGGCCACAACGTGGTCGTCGACAACATTGCGGACCCGACCATCCATGTGGGTGATCTCGATGGATCGTCCGTACCGGCCGCTCGCGGCGGGAAATGGAATGCGACTGTGACGGTGACCGTTCACGATGTGGATGAGAATCCCGTTGCACAAGCGACCATCAGCGGTACGTGGAGCGACGGAGCCAGCGGCTCGGGTTCCTGTGTAACGAACGGCGCAGGACAGTGCTCGGTGACCCGAAACAACATCAATCGCAGGGCAAACAGCGTCACATTCACGGTGACCGGAGCGAATCACGCCACGCTGCCTTACGCGAGCGGTGATAACCACGATCCAGACGGAGACAGCAACGGGACCATCATCACGGTCGTCAAGCCGTAACGAAGACGACGGAGCCACGACGGCGTCCCGTGGCAGGCCAGGGGATGAGGCCTTGACATTGTTCCCTCGACTCCACCCGCCGATTGGTACATCCCGGCGAGATCGCCCAGACGTTGCGATGGTCTAGTGCTCTCCGGTCATCAGCGTGCGGCTCGCCACGCAGCAGCATGCCGGATACAGAATGGACCGTGGCGAAGGTCGCCTTTCCGGTCACGGCCTCGAGTTTGTTGGCGGCCGCGGTCGGTCGTTGCTCTGACCGGGCCGACGCAGCCGAGACCTTCCCAACCCGAAGTAGCCGCTTCCCGGCTGAGACGAGGATCGCGACGGTGGGGGCATTGTTATGAGACGCGTCGACGGAGACGCATGACGCCGTATCCGATGCTCGCCACCAAGGCAGTCAGGGCGGCTGGTGGCCACCAGAGCAACCCGTGAGACAGAACCCGGTCGAACAGGCTGACCTCCAGTATCTGGGGATCGCCAAAGGCGGCCTCGAGGAGAGCCTCTTGCCCGGCGTCGATGGTTCCGACGGTTTCCCACGTTCCGGCGTCCCCCAGGGTCACCCAGGGAAGGCCACGTTCCCGCGAGGTTTCGCCCACCCAGGTCCAGCCGTAGCCGACCATTCCTTTTTGTCCGGCCTCGTTGCCGCATGAATCCTGATAGAGAATCGTCTGCCGGCCATGAACGACCGGCCCGACGTCGGGTGGCGGATCCCCCCAATAGCGGGTGACCACCGACACGGTCCTCTCATCCCGCACCAGCAGGCTGGGGGCGGCGGCGATGTGGCGCTGCTCGTACACGCCGGCAACGGCCCGGTCCCCGATACGACCCGTGGCCAGCTCCGCCAACGGAATCGCCTCGGCCTGCGAGCAAGCGAGAGCTGGGCCGGCAATCACAACAGTCAACCCGATGAGGATGGCCATCATCGACAGAAACTTCACGGCTTCCTTCACGCCGATACGACGGCGCCCGATCGCGGCGTGGTTCCCGGTCAGAAGGCGGTCGCGAAAATCAAGGAAACGATGGTCATCACCTTGATGACGATGTTCATCGAAGGGCCACTCGTGTCCTTGAACGGGTCGCCGATGGTGTCACCCACCACCGCCGCCTTGTGTGCATCGGAGCCTTTGCCTCCGAAGGCACCTGCCTCGATGAACTTCTTGGCGTTGTCCCACGCTCCACCGGCGTTGGCCATGTATATCGCCAGTAGGAATCCCACGACCAACGCCCCGGCCAGGAAGCCTCCCAGCGCCTGGACCGAAATGAAGCCGATGATGATGGGCAGAGCGATCGCCAGTCCGCCGGGGACGAGCATCTCTCGCAGGGCCGAGGCCGTGGAGATGTCGACGCAGCGGGCATAGTCGGCCTTGGCGCTCGGATCGCCCTCGCGCAGCCCGGGGATGTCCCGAAACTGTCGTCGCACCTCTTCGATCATCTGGAACGCGGCCCGACCTACCGCCTGGATGGTCATCGCCGCAAACAAGAACGGGAACATGCCTCCCAGGAACAGGCCAAGGGTCACCGGAAGCTCGAGGATGTTGAGCCCTTCGATACCGGCCGCCTCGGTGAACGAGAAGAACAGCGCCAGAGCGGTGACAGCGGCAGATGCGATGGCGAAGCCCTTCGCAACGGCGGCCGTGGTGTTGCCGAGCGAGTCGAGAGCGTCGGTCACCTGGCGCACTTCGGGGTCGAGGTGGGCCATCTCGGCGATCCCGCCTGCGTTGTCGGCGATTGGCCCGTAGGCGTCTACTGACACCGTGATCCCGAGGGTTGCCAGCACACCGATGGCGGCGACGGCAACGCCGTAGATGCCGGCGTTGGAGGCGTCGAGCGCCCAGTCGGCGGCGACGAATGCCCCCCAGATGCCAATCACGGCGACGATGACGGAGTAGGCCGCCGACCGCTTCCCCTCGGCAATGCCGGCCAGTGTAAGGGTGGCCGGACCGGTTTCTGCCTGGGCGGCGATTTCCTTCACGATGCCGTAGTGGTCGCTGGTGAACCACTCCGAGATCTTTCCGATCAGCCACCCCACGACCAGACCGATGACAACGGCGATCCAGAGGCCGATCGGGTTGGTGACACCGGCGGTGTCACCGAAGAGCAGGAGCGCGACAACCAGTGTCACGCCGGCGGCAAGGAGCATGGCGGTGTTGGTACCGCGGTGGAGGGCGGAGGCGAGGTCGTCGGCGTGTCGCGGTTTCACGAGGAAGGCCCCGACGATGGAGGCCACCATGCCAACGGCGGCAATGGCGAGCGGATAGGCGATCGCCGCCGGCAGGAACGCCTCGCCCTGGAAGACCACGGCCGCAAAGACGATCGGTGCCACGAGCGAGCCGACGTAGCTCTCGAACAGGTCGGCCCCCATGCCCGCCACGTCCCCCACATTGTCGCCGACGTTGTCAGCAATGGTGGCCGGGTTGCGCGGGTCATCTTCGGGGATGCCGGCTTCGACCTTGCCGACCAGGTCGGCACCGACGTCGGCCGCCTTGGTGTAGATGCCACCCCCGACACGGGCGAAGAGCGCAATCGAGGAGGCCCCCAGGCCCATGGCGGCCACTACGTCGAACGGGAGGCTGATCTCGACCCACTCGACCCACACCAGGAACATCAATACGAACCCGAACAAGCCGAGGCCGGCGACCGAAAACCCCATCACCGCTCCCCCGCGGAAGGCGAGCGGCAGCGCCAGTTGGACGCCACCGACCCGGGCCGCCTCGGCCGTGCGGTTGTTGGCGGCCGTGGCGATCCGCATGCCGACGAACCCGGCGAAACCGGACAACAAGGCCCCGAACACATAGGCAATCGCTTTGGCCCAGCCATTGTCCAACAGGGACAGGATCAAGATCGTCATCACCACCACGAACCCCGACACCCAGGTGTACTCGCGCTTGAGGAACGCCATGGCGCCCTCGCGGATCGCCGATCCGATCTCCACCATGCGGTCGTTCCCCGGGCTGGCGGCCACCACTTCTCTGGCGAACACGGCTGCCAGGCCCAATGCTGCCAGGGCGGCCGCGCCGGCGAGCCAGATCCAGATGTCGGGGTCCACTACATGCTCCTAGAGGGGGAAAATCCCGGCGAGTATAGGCGGCTGGGTTGGCCGCGTCACGGCGAAGAGGGTCGCCGGTTACGCGGTTCTGGGCCGCATGCGCAGTAGCAGATAGCCGGCGACCCCGGCCACCAGCGATCCGATGAAGATGCCGATCTTGGCCAGATCCGTGAGCAGCGCTTCTCCTTCGAAGGCCAGCTCGGTGATGAACAGCGACACGGTGAACCCCACTCCGGCCAGCATGGCGAGGCCGGTGATCATGCGCCAGTTGGACCCGCGTGGCAACACCCCTGCGCCGATGCGGACTGCCAGCCATGCGAACAACGTGACCCCGACCGTCTTGCCAACCACCAGGCCCAAAGCAACCCCCAGGGCGACGCCACTGGTCACGGCTTCGCCGATGTCGACGCCCTCGAACCTCACCCCGGCGTTGGCCAGCGCGAACAGGGGAACCACCAAGAACGACGTCCAAGGCGCCAGGCCGTGCTCGAGCCGGGTCAGCGGCGCCACCGAGTCGCGTGCGACCTTGGCGAGCGCCAGCACCTCGAAGTCCACCTGTTCCCGGGCATCCTGGGTGGTGTCGTCGGCCGAGTACAACTCAATGATGCGGCGAGCCCGGGCATCGTATTCGCGACTCGAATAGAAGGGTGAGGCCGGGGTGATCAATCCGATCGCGACGCCCGCGAGAGTCGCGTGCACTCCGCTCTCCAGCATGGCGTACCACGCCAGGAAGCCCAGAACCCAGTAGACGCCGACGAGCCGCACGTTGGTCCTCGACAGCCCATAGATCAGGGCGAGCATTCCGATCGCCCCCATCAGCCAGCCAATCGACAGGTCGCTCGTGTAGAACAGTGCGATCACCGCGATGGCTCCGATGTCGTCGACGATGGCCAACGCCAGCAGGAAGAGTTTGGCCGTCAGCGGAACCCTCCGTCCGAGCAGGGCCACAATGCCGATCGAGAAGGCGATATCCGTTGCCATCGGTATTCCCCACCCGGCCTCTGCCCCTTCTACCCCATTGGCCATGAAGACGTAGATCAAAGCCGGGACCACCATCCCGCCGAGGGCCGCAATGGCGGGTAGCGCCGCCGTCTTGGGATCCTTCAGCTCTCCGAGCACCAACTCTCGCTTGATCTCCATTCCCACCACGAAGAAGAACAGCGCCATGAACCCATCGTTGATCAGATGGCGAATGGACTCATCGAGCAGGTGGAGCTCGCCCAGTTCGATCACCAGATGGAAGTCGAGAATCGTGAAATAGGCATCGGCCCAAGCGCTGTTGGCCCACACCAGGGCCACCACCGCCATGACGAGAAGTACGACGCCCGATGATGCCTCCAGGTCCATGAAGCGACGGACCGGCCGCACGAAGAGGGTTGGTACGGTTCGATCTGACTGCACCCACGTAGGGCGTTCAGTGACAGGGGGCTTCACAGCGGACATGGACGGCCCCAGGCTACCGCCCGTGACGGCGACAGGAGTAGTGGGGCAGCCAAGAAAGGGTGCCCACGGTTCGTAGACGTTGCCCGCTTGTCGTCTCGCGTATCTGCTTGTCGGAGGAGATGTCTACGCTCGGCCAGATGGATGCCGTCGTCAAGACGTGGCTCGACGATCCGGACCTGGCGTCGAGAATCGCCCACATCGAAGTCGAGCCGGCTCGATCAGCTGCCTATCAGGACCTCGAACTGTCGCAAACCATCCGGGCCGGCCTGAACGACCTCGGCGTCGATCGCCTCTACCGCCACCAGGCGGAGGCGGTGGAACACATCCGCTCCGGTCGCAACACCGTGCTCGTGGCCGGCACCGCTTCGGGCAAGTCGCTCGCCTACCAACTGCCGATCGCGGAGGCGGTCGAGGCCGAACCCAAGACCACTGCGCTCGCCTTGTATCCGACCAAGGCACTGGCTCAGGATCAACTCCGCGGCTTCGGTCGGCTCGGTCTCACCAGGCTGGTGGCGGCCACCTACGACGGCGACACCGATCGTGACCAGCGCTCGTGGGTCCGCAGGCACGCCAATGTTCTTCTCACCAATCCCGACATGTTGCACATCGGCATCCTGCCCAATCACAAACGCTGGGCAGACTTCTTTCATCGCCTTCGCCATGTGGTGGTCGACGAGATGCACATGCTCCGCGGGGTGTTCGGCACCCATGTGGCAATGACGCTCCGACGGATGAGACGGATCGCCGCCCACTACGGGTCCGAACCGACCTTCGTGTTCACCTCGGCAACGGTCGGCAACCCCGGAGAGCTCGCCGCGGCGTTGATCGGCCAGGAGGTGACGGTGATCGACGAAGACGCATCGCCGGCCGGGCGAAAGCACTGGGTCTTGTGGAACCCTCCGCTTGATGAAGACGACCCGGACAGCGGCGATCGCGGCAGCCCCATCACCGAGTCGGCAGATCTCATGGCCCGGGTGATGGCCGAAGGTCGCCCGACGATCACCTTCGCCCGCAGCCGTAAGGCCACCGAACTGATCTACACACTCGTCCGCGACCGCCTACCACCCCAGCTGGCCGACCGGGTGGCCCCGTATCGCGGTGGCTACACACCTTCCGACCGTCGGGAGACCGAGCATCGCCTGTTCTCCGGAGAGCTGATGGGGGTGGTCGCCACCAACGCGCTGGAACTGGGAATCGACATCGGGGGCCTGGAAGCGGCGATCCTCACGACCTATCCAGGCACCATCGCATCCCTCCGCCAGCAGGCGGGGCGGGCCGGACGCACGCGCGAGGAGTCCTTGGCCGTCCTGGTCGGCGGCTCGGATGCTCTCGACCAGTACTTCATGCACCACCCGGCGGAGCTGTTCTCGCGTCCTCCGGAAGCCGGTGTGATCAACCCGACCAACCCGTTGATCCTGGATGCCCACCTCACCTGTGCCGCATACGAGCTGCCGCTGAAGCCCTCGGACCGCCGCTTCTTCGGAGATGAAATCGAGGAGGCGGGCGCCCGGCTCGTGGCCGCCGGCAGACTGCGGTTGGGGGCCGAAGGCCTGATCTGGGGGCGAGGAGGTTCACCGGCCTCGTCCATCGGGCTGCGGTCCGCCGGAGGAGAGCCGATCGCCATCATCAACGGACCACAGGGCGAGCTCCTGGGAACGGTGGGCCGGACCCAGGCCTATTCCCAGGTCCACGAGGGGGCCGTGTATCTCCACCAGGGCGCCAGCTATCTCGTCCACCGACTCGACCTCGACCGATCAGAGGCCCGGGTGAGCGAGGAGAACCTCGCGTATTACACCGAACCGAAAGAGGACAAGTGGATCGAGGTGCTCGAGACCACCGAAGCCGGGCACATCGGACCGTTGGGCTTGGCCCACGGGCGCGTCCGCGTCGAATCCCAGGTCACCGGGTACCGGCGGAAGTCACGCCGCGGCGGCGAGAACCTGGGAATGGAGTATTTGGACCTGCCTCCCCAGGTCTTCGAGACACAAGCATTCTGGATCACCGTTCCCGACGATTTGTTCACCGAAGCCGAAATCGGGCCCGAGGAGGTCCCCGGAACGCTGCATGCGGCCGAGCACGCCGCCATCGGGATGATGCCGCTGTTCGCGATCTGCGACCGCTGGGACATCGGGGGGCTGTCGACTCCGTTTCATCCGGACCTCGAGATGGGAGCCGGGTGGTTCATCTATGACGGCCACCCCGGCGGAGCGGGTATCGCGCCGATCGGATATGCGCGGGCGGAGGAGTTGCTGCGCGCCACGCGCCGGACGATCGAGGACTGCCCCTGCGCCTCGGGCTGCCCATCATGCGTGCAGTCGCCGAAATGCGGCAACTTCAATGATCCGCTGGACAAGGCCGGGGCAGCGGGGTTGCTCGCCCGTTTCGGCTGAGTGGTTCGCACCGATCATTCGACTCTTGCGCGACCAGCAGACCCGACCGACCCGTGAGAGCCTTTTTGGCAAGGGCGATCGCCCGGCCAGGTCACAGGCCGATGTCCTCGTTCCACAGTGACGAGTGCTCGTCGATGAATGAGCGCATCATTCGCAAACAGGTCTCGTCGTTGGCGATCTGCAGGACCACGCCGCGGGAGGCCACGTAGGACTCGGGACCCCGGAAGGTCTGGTTCTCGCCGATCACGACCCGGGGGATACCGTAGAGCAAAACGGCGCCGCTGCACATGTCGCACGGCGAAAGTGTCGAATAGAGAACCGAACGGCGATAGTCGGCGGCACTCAGTCGACCGGCGTTCTCGAGGCAGTCCATCTCGGCGTGCAGGATCGCGCTCCCCTGCTGGACCCGCCGATTCCGTCCCCGACCGACGATCTCGTGATCGATCACGAGAACCGACCCGATGGGAATACCGCCCTCGGCGGCTCCCATTTGCGCCTCGGCGACGGCCGCCGCCAGGAACTCATCCATGGTCGCGCCGGCCCCGGGATCGAAGAACCCCCGGGTCTTCCATCGAATCCCCGGGGTTCATTCTGATCGGCTTACTCCTCTTCGGCTGCTGCCTCGGCTTCCTCGGCAGCTCCTTCTGCGACATCGTCCTCGTCGTCGTCGTCGAGCATGTCGGCCGCTTTCTCCGCCATCTCGTCGACTTTGTCGAGCTGCTCGGAGAACCTGCCGTCCGTCTTCTCGTCGATGAAGTCGGTCGCCTTTTCGACTCCCTCTGCCACCTTGTCGGCAGCGTCCCCGAGTGCGTCCTTGGCCTTGTCGAGGAAGCTCATGCGTGCTGTTCCTTTCTTGCTAGGAGCAGCCATTGTATTGGGCCGAGGGGCGGATCACACATAGGTGGCGAGCGCCTCCAGCAACCGTTGGCGGGCCCCCGGTCGCTCAACGGTGCGATCGCTCATGTGTGTGTCCCGCGGCGCCCGGTCGTGCCAGAACAACCCGCTGGATTCTCCCGGCTCCTCCGCTGCTGCCAGCCAGACGATCGTATCCGCTCCTTCGGCCGCCGTTCGCAGGAACGGGCCCACCACCTTGCGAAAGACGGGGAGGGAGTCCTCCAGCCCTTGGGTGTCTGCCCACCCAGGGTGCATGGAATGAACGATCACCCCATCGTCCTTCCACTCCTCCGCCCAGATCTCGGTCAGGATGACCAGCGCTCGTTTGGCGCGGGCGTAGGCGGCGGCACCCTTATAAGGCTCACGCGTGTTCTCCAGATTCGCCACGCTGAGACGGGCGGTGTACATGCCGCCGGAAACGACGTTGATCACTCGCGATCCCTCACCGAGGAGGGGCCGCAGGAGCTTGGTCAGCAGATACGGGCTCAGCAGGTCGAGCGCGAACGTTCGCTCCAACCCCTCGGCTGTCTCCTCACGCTCGTTGAACAGTGCCCCGGCATTGTTGACGAGCACGTCGATGCGCTCATGGGCTTCCGCGATCTCTTTGGCGACTCTGCGCACGTCGGCCATCAGGCTCAGATCACCGATGTGATACGAGGAGGCCCCCAGCTCGGTGGCCTTGGCCTCATTTCGGGCCACCACCACGACCTGGGCGCCGAGTTCGATCATTGCCTCGGCCGACGCCTTGCCGAGGCCGGAGGTGGCCCCGGTCACCACGACAGTTCTTCCATCCATCGAGGGCAACGCCTCGTACTCCCTCTTTCGCAGCTTGTAACCGATGTTGGTGAAGCTTCCTACGACGGTTCGTTCGAGGATTTGATCCAGCATTCCGTTCATACGGGCGAGCCTAAGCCCAACCGAGACGTCTTGAATCCCCCGGATCGAGAGCGGAGCCAGGCACACTATTACCGGTGATGATCGAGAGATATACCCACGCTGTCACAGCCGGAGACGTCGCCGCCATCGTCGACATGTATGCCGAGGACGCACTGCTGGTCCGGGTCGGCCAGGTATGTCGTGGGCGGGAATCGATCGAGGCGTGGTGGCACGATTACCTCACCAACCTCGGCAAGGTCACCGAGTTCACCATTGACCAGACCGAAGAGACCGATGAGCTGATCCTGCTGGAAGCCGTCCTCCACACCGAATTCGGCACCGCAGAGCTGGTGGAGGTGATGACGATTGCCGGCGACTTGATCACCCAACATGCCACCGCCGTGACTGCCATGCACATGTTCGGCGAGTTGGACTAGGCGGCCGCCACCGCCCGATCGAGCAGCTTCTCGACCGCATTGCGCTGATACGCCTCGGTATCCGCCACCGAGTCGTCGAACCCGATGACATCGACGACCTCCAAGCGCTCGAAGGGATCAGTGCTCACCTGCAGCTCGTCGACCAGATCCCGAGCCTGCTTCAGCGACAACCGATCGCCGCGGGCCAGGCTCAGGAGGTCATCGACTGCCGAGTCGTGATCGACCGCCGCCTCCACGAGGGTATACGCTCGATAGAAGATGTTGTGGGCCAACGACATACCAGAGAGATCGGGCGAAATCTCGAAAAACTGGAGTGGCTCAGGTGAAGATCGCATACAGCTGCCAGCCGATCACCACCGCTCCCAGCAGCCGCCGCCACGGGTTGACGCCCCGGATCAGCTCGTCGCCGGCCCACAACAGCCACAGCCCGGTCGTGAGCACCGACGCCAGCTGGTCGGGGCTGCTGCCCGCTACGAGAAACCGGCGCAACACCCACAGGACGGCGATGATGACAAGGGGCCAGTTCGGAACCTGGGCGACGGTGAGCTCGCCGGTGTGGCGATGCTCGAACCACCAGCGCAGCGATCCGGGCCGGTGTCGCCTCTTTTCCATCGCCAGCACGCTACCGACCCCGTCGCTGCTCTATATCCGACACGCCTTCGATGACCCGGGACGGGTCGAATTCGGCCCGGCCCGTCGCCCGCACAAGGCGGCTCGAAAGCGGCGGGACCGGGCGCACCACCACCACCTCGACCTCTACCATCCGGCGACGGAGAGATCGATCGATGACACACCGGCATCGAATGAGGCGGGCTCCATTTGCGGCCGCAAATCTCTCCGCCTCCTCCCACGGTCGGCCCGATGACCCGAACGGGCGGAAGGTGACCGGCGCCGCCGCCAGGGCCGCGGCATCTGCTGCATTGGCGGCCTGGGCCTGCGCCACCAACAACTGGGTTCCGGCGAACAACGCCAGACCGATCAACGCCGCTGCCCCCGTCAGCACCAAGGCTGCCAGACCCGCCACCCCGCGATCGATCATCGCTCTGTTCGCATGCTCGCCGAAGCCCGAAGCGGCACCCGGACGCCCCCCCAGAAGAAGGTGAGCAGCGGATACTCGACACGTACCGAGACCGTAGCGACCGCTCCCACGACCGCCGGGCGCCGGACCCGTACTGCCGCCTGGTCGCGCGCAGTCGGGCCAAGGGCGGCCCGCACCGCCCGGACGGCGCGCCCTGGATCCGGACTGGTCGCCGCCTGGCGGGCGCCTTCGCGAGCAGCCGCCACCAGCTCGACCTGGGTCCGTGCCACACCGAACAAAGCCATTCCGGCCAGCAGCACGAGCAAGAGCAGCGGGATGACGAGGGCACTTTCGACGACCGCTGAGCCGCGGTCGGGGGACCTCACCCCCCCACCAAACCGATGACGCGGTCGAGCACCGCCTGAAAGAGGGTCGTGATGCCGCCACCCCCGGTGGCCCACGACATGAGGGCGACAGCGATGAGCGCCGCGGCCAGTATCACCAGCGCATACTCGGCAGTCGCCTGGCCTCCTTCGGCCGCCGTCCGCCGCTCGTCACAATCTCGTTGCATGTTTCTCCTTTTCTGTCAGATCGCGAATTGAGCGATCGCCTCGTTCACCACGGGTCCCAGGACCATCAGCACAAAGCCCGGAAGGATGCCGAGCGCTAGCGGCACCATCAACCGAACCGGGAGCCGGCGTGCCTCTTCCAGGCGTTGTGCAACACGGTCCCGGGTCATCTCCGACGTGGCGGCCTCGACCGCCTCCGCCAGGGGAGCGCCCGTCTGCACCGCGCGCGACATCAGCCGATAGAGCGGCGCTCCATACCCGGTCGCCTCAGCCAGGGCCGGGCCAGGGCCGATCAGCGTGGCTCGCCGCAAGACCCGATCTACTTCCTGTATCAGGCCCGAGGTCAGCACTGACCTCGCGCGAGCCAGCGATTCGGCCGGCGCCAGCCCGGCTCGCACACCCATCGTGACCAAATGGCCGAGCAAGACCACCTCCTGTTCGGCCGCCGCTTTCTGCCGGCGACGGCTCCGCAGATTCCGAGCGTGCCACAGCAGAATCGCCACTGCGGCACCGAAGACGGTCGGACCGGGCCACCAGCTCGCCGCCAGGGCGCAGGCCGCCGCCACCGGGCCCGCTCCGGGTCGTAGGCGCTCCGCACCCAGTGCCGCCACCATCGCCATGCCAGCCCGGGTCATGACGAGCCGCGCAGCATCCAGGCCACGAAGGCGAGGCCCACCAGTTGAAGCGCCAGTCCGACCAGCACCAGGACTCTGCCCACGCCCGATTCCGGCAGGCCGCCCCGGGTCGCCATCACTCCCGCCGCCACCGCCAACGGGAGGACACCGACGATGAGAGCAGACATACGGGCCTGTGCGGTCTGGACCCGGATCTGGCGATCGACCTCAGCCAGCTGTCGCGCAACGGCGCCGAGGCCGGCTGCGGCAGTTCGCATGCCCGCGCCGGTCTCGCAGCCCAGCACCAGCATCCCCCGCGCCAGGTGTCCGGTGTGAGGCAGCCGAGCGGGAAGGTCTTCTGCGACAGTCGCCATAGGGGAGCCGGCCGACAGTCGTCGGTGCAGGCGGCCCAGGTCTAGCACGGGTTCTCGCTCCACCGCCGCCGCCAGGGCTGCCCGCAGGCTCACACCCGATTCGAGCTCGGTCAGCAGTCGCTGGTAGAACTCCGCCTCTGCCGTCGGTGTCACAGCCAGGCGACGACTCCACCAATGGCGGAACCCGTAGCCGACCACCACCAACAGCGACCAGCCAGGGTGAACCCACCAGGCGACGGCGATGGCGATTGCCGGCCACGGCAAGCCGGCGAGGATCCCGAGCGCAACCAGGGTCAGCACCGGTAGACCTCGGTGAAGCCATCCGTTCCCACCTCGTGGATCGAGACAACCCGCCGCCCCTCGGGCCGACGTTCGGTGTGGACGATCACCTGGATGGCGGCATAGAGCTGCCGCGACACCGCCAACGCCGACACCCGCCTCTCGCCCGAGAGAGCCAGCGTTTCGAGTCGCCACATCGCCTCCTCGGGACCATTGGCGTGGACGGTGCTCATCGAACCGTTGTGGCCCGTGTTCATCGCTGAGATCATGTCGAGCGCCTCGGCACCCCTGACTTCGCCGACGATGATCCGGTCGGGGCGGAGCCGGAGCGCATTCCGGACCAGCAGGCGAAGCGAGACCTCACCGACACCATCGGCGTTGGCGGGGCGAGCCTCGAGACGGAGGGTATGACCCTGCAGGGAGAGCTCGGCCGAGTCCTCGATCGTGATCGTGCGCTGACCGGGCGGGATCTCGGCCGACAGCACATTCAGGAGGGTGGTCTTGCCCGAGCCGGTACCGCCGCTCACAATCAGGTTCTGCCGTCGCCGAACCGACTCCGACAACAAGCCAGTCGCCTCCGGGCGGATCGATCCCGACTGCTCCAGGTCCAGGAGGGTCCGGGCGACCGGTACAAACCGTCGGACCGCAAACGCGGGTCCGTCGATCGCGACCGGAGGAATGGTCGCATGCATCCGCGAACCATCTGGCAGCCGAACATCGACTGACGGCGACGTTCGATCAAGCCGAAGCCCGGCCGGAGCGATCATTCGCTCCACCGCTGCGAGAACCGCGCCCGGACCATCAAAGCGAACGTCGGTCCGGACCAGCTCGCCGGCTTTCTCGATCCAGATGTCGTCGAAGCGGTTGACGAGCACATCGGTGATCTCCGGGTCCGACCTGAACTGCTCGACGGGGCCCAGGCCGACGAGTGAATCGACGACTGCCGACCGCTCCCCGGGTTTCAAGAGCGGGGCGCGCTCGGCAGTGATCGCATCCAACTCGGCTGTGAGAGAGGCCCGGTCGAGCGGTATGTCCCGGTCGAGCAACTCCCGGCTCAATCGACGAACTACACCCACCGTCGGCTCCAAACCCGTGACCACGCCCGCGTCCAGGCGGATGGCGGCGGGCGCACGCCCGCCAGGAGGGCGGCGAGCACGACGGGCCGGGGCACCGGCAGAGCGACCGACGAAGCCGGAACCGGAACCTGCCACCCACTTCGTTGGTAGACGACGCCGGACTCGGGTGGACCGAAGAGGTTCCCGGGCAACAGCGGCCGCACGCGTACAGTGGGCCACCGGGTCTCGAGGCCGGATGCGGGCAGGCGCAGCACGACGGCCGGCCACCCCGACACGAGGGCCTGCACGACCTCGGTCGACTCCTTCCAGCCCACTCCCCCGTTGCGCAGTATCGCCAATCCGCTGCGCGAGGGCTCGAGATCCGCCCGGGTGGGGCCGGACTCGACGAGGTCCGCCAGCGACCGGTCACCCGGGTAATGGGGACCTGCCTCATCGAGATCCACCACGAGACAAGACTGTTGCGCATGCGCCAGTCCCAGGGGTGCCACCGCACCCAATATGCCGTCCTCCGGAGCCCAAGTGGCCAACACCTGCACGAGTACCTCCGGTCGTGCCACCAGGCTGTCAGGTCGGGCGCCCCGGTTCAAGGGGTCTGTTCCAGGGACCCGGAGGGATCCCGATTGGGCGCTGATCGGGCTACTTTGGAGGGATGCAAACTGCAGCTTTTTTCGACCTCGACAAGACAATCATCGCCAAGTCGTCGACCTTGGCGTACCGCCGCCACCTCTATCAGGCTGGCTTCCTCAACCTGTCGACGCTGCTCAAACTCGGAGTGGCGCAGACCTTCTATGTCCTGTTTGGGGCCAGCCATGATCAGATGGAACGGATCCGCGAGTCGCTCACGACCCTGGTCAAGGGATGGGATCGCGAGACCGTGGAACGAATCGTCGGCGAAACGCTCGACGAGGTGGTCGAGCCGCTGGTGTATGCCGAGGCCCTGTATTTGATCGACGAGCATCACCGCGAAGGCCACAAGGTGGCGATCGTCTCCAGCAGCCCCATCGAGATCGTGCGGCCGCTCGCCCGCTACCTCGGAGTAACGGACGTGATCGCCACCCGGTTGGAAATCGACGCCGATGGGTTGTACAGCGGCGAAATCGACTTTTACGCCTACGGGCCGACCAAAGCCGACGCCCTCCAGAAGCTGGCCGTGGAAGAGGACATCGACCTCGCGTCGAGCTACGCATACTCGGACTCGTTCACCGACGTACCGATGATGGAAGCCGTCGGTAATCCCATCGCCGTCAACCCGGACCGGGAACTGCGTGCCAAGGCCGAAGCCGAAGGATGGACGATCAAAGAGTTCAAACTCCCGGTGAACATGAGAACACGCCTGGGCGACGTACCGCGGCCATCACCCCTGGTCTCGACGGCAGCCGTTCTCGGAGCAGCGGCCATGATCGGGCTGGCGATCGTGTGGCGTGCGCGGCGGCGCCTCGTGTGACCCGGAACTGCTAACTCTCGGACTCGCGCCGAAACACCTGTACGGTCATCATGGCCGCAACGAGTGCCGCGGCCACCAGGACCAGCGGAAGCCAGATCCCTGGCCGTTCTCCCACACGTGGGGGCTGTGACTGCGACACGTCGTCCCCCAGACCGAGCAGCGATGGGTCGACCCCCAGCTCGACCAACGTAGCGGCCCGGGACACCGTGCTACCTCCACCTTCGGTGAGCGCCTCGATCACCACGAACTGATTGCGGGCCGGAACGCGCAACAAGCCGGAGTAGGTGCGCCCGCCCCCTGGGCCGAGCTGAAACGTCTCCTGTTCGGTCGAGGTGCCCACGTGGGCCACCACTGTGGTTGGATCGACGGACTCGACCGTGACCACCAGATTCACCAACAGTGCCGACCCGTCCAAGGTGGCGCTGGCCTCGACTTCGGGAAAAGCCGTTCCCAACGAGACGGTCAGGGCGAGCACGAAAAGCGCCATCGGGCCGATGGTAACGCGGTCCGGGTGGCCACCAACGCCTTCCGCAACGGGCCCGCTCCCGCTACGGTTTGGAACCCATGACCGCCCGAACCCTCTTCGAAAAAGTGTGGGACGACCACGTCGTTCATCAGCCCCCAGGCCAGCCGGCGCTGCTCTTCATCGACATGCATCTGATCCACGAGGTCACTTCCCCCCAGGCGTTCGAAGGGCTCCGCCTCGAAGGCCGTACCGTGCGGCGGCCCGACCTGACTCTCGCCACAATCGACCACGGGGTACCCACTGCCAATCGGGAACTGGGGATTTCGGACCCGCTCTCGCGCCGGCAGATCGAGACGTTGGTCCGCAACTGCGACGAGTTCGGTATCACCTTGTATGGGCTCGACGATCCACGCCAGGGGATCGTTCACATCATCGGCCCCGAGCAAGGAATCACCCAGCCGGGCATGACCATCGTGTGCGGTGACAGCCACACGGCCACCCACGGGGCCTTCGGGGCGCTCGCCTTCGGGATCGGAACCTCAGAGGTCGAACATGTGCTGGCGACACAGACGTTGCCGCAGCACAAGCCGAAATCCATGGCGGTGACCGTCGACGGTGAGTTGGCGCCTGGCGTCACTGCCAAAGACATCATCCTTTCCATCATCGGCGAAATCGGGGTCGCGGGCGGGACCGGTCACGTCATCGAGTATCGGGGCGAGGCCATCCGATCGCTGTCGATGGAGGGGCGAATGACGGTCTGCAACATGTCGATCGAAGCAGGGGCACGAGCGGGCTTGATTGCGCCCGACGAGACGACCTTCGCGTATTTGAAAGGCCGCAACCACGCCCCCACTGGCACCTCGTGGGACGAGGCGCTGGAATACTGGCGATCGCTCCCTACGGACACCGGCGCATCCTTCGATCGCGAAATACACCTCCTGGGGCCCGACATCGTTCCCCACGTCACGTGGGGCACCAACCCGGGCCAGAGCGTCCCGGTGACCGGCCGGGTCCCATCACCCCACGACTATGCCGATGACGTCGAGAGGGGCAGCGTGGTGCGAGCGCTCGAGTACATGGACCTGGAGGCGGGTACGGCCATCCAGGACATCACCATCGACCGGGTCTTCCTCGGATCCTGCACGAATGGCAGGATCGAAGATCTACGGGCAGCCGCCGCAGTACTGGAAGGACGACGGATCCACGACAACGTCTCGGCGATGGTCGTCCCCGGATCCGGCTTGGTGAAGCTGCAGGCAGAAACGGAAGGGCTCGACCAGATCTTCAAGGAAGCCGGCTTTGACTGGAGAGATGCCGGGTGCTCGATGTGTCTGGGAATGAACCCGGACATCCTCAGTCCCGGCGAACGCTGCGCCTCGACCTCCAATCGCAACTTCGAGGGACGCCAGGGACGCGGGGGCCGCACCCATCTGGTGAGCCCGGCCATGGCCGCCGCAGCCGCCGTGGCGGGTCATTTCGTCGATATCAGGGATTGGTCATGAGGACAGTCGGCGTGATCAGCGGCACGATGGCGCCGCTGCTGGTCAACAACCTCGACACCGATCAGATCATCCCCAAGAACTTCCTCAAGCGCGTCGAGCGGAGCGGCTTCGGACCGTTCCTCTTCCACGAGTGGGCGTTCGATGAAGAAGGTGAGGCAAACCCCGAATTCGTGCTCAACGACCCCTCCTACCGGGACGCCAAGGTGCTGATCACCGGAGAGAATTTCGGGTCCGGATCCAGTCGCGAGCATGCCCCCTGGGCGATCAGCGACTGGGGGTTCGAGGCGGTGATCGCTCCCAGTTTTGCCGACATCTTCCGCAACAATTGTTACAAGAACGCTTTGCTACCCATCGCGTTGGCGCCTTCTCAGGTGGCCGAGTTGGGGGCGATGGCCTCCGCCGATGCGAACGCCCGGGTCACCATCGATCTCGAGCAACAAACAGTGATGGCCGACGGCTTCCGGGCGGAGTTCGAGATCGATCCGTTCGTCAAACACTGCCTGCAACACGGACTGGACGACATTGCGTTGACCCTGGCCCACGAAGAAGAGGTGCGCGCCTACGAGCGATCCCGGCCTGCCTTCAAACCCGCTCTCGGCTGATCACTGGCCGCGCAAGTACAACACCCAGAAAATGATCGCCAGAATCGCCATGCCCACCGCCAGCTTGATGAAGCTCTTGACGATGCCCCAGATCAGACCGGCGAGGGCCAGTGCCCCGAGCACGGCGAAGGACGGATTGCGCTCGACCACCCCGATGAATGTATCGGGGATCTTGGCGGCCACATCATCCGGGAGGGCATCGACCACATCTGATGGCAGCTTGTCGAGAGTGCCCTCCCTGATCTTGTCCAGCGTCTCGGTCGGCAGGCGTTCGAGGACCTCAGGCGGCAGGTCCTCGAGGCGAACCTGCAGAAAGGCCAGCAGATACGAAATCCACGCGATCATGCCTAGAGGCTAGGTTCACCCGTCGTTTATCCTCGCTGCCATGGCTGCCATGTTCTTCGACGCCGACCCGCCCCTTGCCATCGCCCACAGAGGCAGCCGGCTGCTATGGCCCGAGAACACGATGACGGCATTCCAATCCGCCATCGATCTGGGCATCCGGTTCCTGGAGACAGACCTGCACCAGACCTCCGATGGGGTCATCGTCTGCTTTCACGACGAGACCCTCCAGCGCACAACGGACGGGATCGGCCCGATCCGCGAACACACATGGGACGACCTCCGCCAACGAGACGCCGGTTTCTGGTTCGCTCCGCACGAGCGGTATCCCCAACGGGGCAAAGAGATCGGTATCCCCACCCTCGAGGAAGCGATGGGAACGTTCCCGGATGTCGGATTCGTCCTCGACCTCAAGGAACCCGGATTCGAGCGGACACTCGCCCAGCTGCTGCGGAGGCGGGGTTGGGAGCATCGCGTCATCGTCGGCAGCTTCTCCGACCGGCGCCTACGAGCCTTCCGCAAGGCCAGCGAAGGGCGCGTGGCCACCTCGGCGGGGCCGGTCGAAAGCATGGCGATATTCGCCGCGTCCCGCCGCGGACGCTCTCTCGGCACCCGGGCGCGAGCGCTTCAGTTCCCGGAAGAGTTCATGTTTCGTACCCTGGCAGACCGATCCCTGGTGCGTGCGGCGGAGGCGGTTGATCGACAGGTTCACGTCTGGACTGTCAACGACCCCGGTCACATGTCCGCGTTCCTCGACAACGGGGTGCACGGCATCATCACCGATCGCCCTGATCTGCTCGTCGACCTCATCGAGGCCCGCCGCGATTGACCCTCAGGCGGCGAGCGATCCGAGCCAGGCGCCGATGAGACCGGCCGCCAAGGTCACGAAGATCGGCGCCGGGTTCTCCTTCGACTCCCACATCCACGTCGAGAACGTCGTGAACGAGCCGAGAAACCCGGTTCCCACCACCCACAACTCGGTCTCGTTCCACGGCCCCGCCACGAGCCAACCCAGCAACGTCGCCCCGATCACGTTGGCCACCATGGTTCCGATCGGCGAATCGAACCACGCGCGAACCACATAGCGCGAAACCGCTCCCAAACCCGCCCCAACCGCGAAGATCACCCCGTCCGTGCTCCGATCTGGACCGCGACCCAACCCAGCCCGACACTCAACAACACATACACGGCCCCGCGCGCCAACCCGGCGTCCAACGCCTCGACGGCGAAGGCTGAGAACGTCGTGAAAGACCCGAGAAAACCGATGCCAAACGTCATTCGGAGTCTTCGACCCGGGTTGCGAACGATCAACGCGGCGAGCGTGACCGTTCCGAGCAGGTTGACACCCATCGTCCCCCACATCGGATCACCGGCCTGCAGGCTCGACCAGGCACTCGTCAGACCGTATCGGGCCCAGGCACCCATTGCCCCGCCGGCGAAGATCCACACCAGGTCCGATGGGCGCGCAAACGGGGACCGCAGTCGGTCCCCGTTGACCCACCCCGGGATTTCAGCTTTCGTCTTCGCCGTCCGTCGCATCCTCGATAGCCGCGTCGGCCGAATCCGAAAGGCCGCCTACGACATCCCTCGCCTTGTCGATTGCGCCGCCCGCCACATCGGCAACCGGCCCGCCCATGTCGGCGACTTTTTCTGCCGCCTTGTCGAGCGCCCCTTCGGCCATGTCCGCCGCTTTCTCGACGGCTCCCCCGGCCATATCCGTAGCTTTCTCGACAGCTCCCCCAGCCATCCCTGAGGCCTTCGATATCGCGCCACCGGCGGCATCTTTCGCCTCCGAGGCCGCGCCTTCGGCCGCGTCCTTGGCGCCGCCGAACATCTTCTTGATCGTGTCCATCAATCCCATGCGTTCGTGTACTCCTCACTTCTACAGTGCTGGCTGGATGGTAGACCAAACGACACGCCGGAGGGAATCGGTCACCCGCGAGCGTTGCCGGTGAAACGCCAGTCCGCCAGGCGGATGGAGGGCACATGGGTCATGCCGTGACCAAACTCGTTGGCGGCGAACCGATCGTCGTCACCGATGGCCAGCACGTTGCCGGGGCTCAGGGCCTCCAAGAAGGACTGTGTGAATCGGAGGTTGGCTACCGGTCGGACGATCTGTCCGTCCTCGATCAAGAAGGTGCCGTTGCGGGTGAGCCCGGTCACCACCTGGGTCTTGGGGTCGAGAATACGGCAGTAGTTGAACTCCGTCACCAATACCCCCCGTTCGACATCGGCCACCATGTCGGCGGGCGAAGTTGCCCCGGGGGGCAAGAACAGGTCCGTGGCAACCGGGCCAAAAGCGGCGCTCCCGGGGACAGCATTGCCCGTGGTGGTGGTGCCCATCTTGGCTGCGGTCCTCCGGTCGTGGCTGAGCGCCCTGCTCACGCCGGCATCGATGAGAACGTTGCGTTGTTTGGGTGCGCCCTCGTTGTCGAACAGCAGTCCGATCGCACGAGGATCGGTTGCATCGTCGATCAAGGTGATCGAGTCGTCGAATTGGTGCTCGCCCTCGTTGAAGAAGCTCTGCCCTTCGTAGGCTGCCTTGGCGTTGAATCCATAGTACGCAAGGAAGATCAGCATGCTGGCGAGACATTCCGGGCCCAACACCACCTGGTAGTGACCCGGCTCGAGGTTGCCGGCGTCCTGCGACGCCAGGGCCAGCTCCGCGGCACGGGCGCCGATCGACGATCCGTCGATGTCCGCCCATCGCGTCGACGTGGCGTGGCCTGTGCCGGCCGAGGTGGCGGTCTGATGGATCCCGTCCAGTGTGGTTCGCGTGAACTTGCCGCGGACGTGGTGGCCGGTGGTGTTGGCATAGACGACAGCAAAGGCCTCCGTGTCACAGAAGCCGGCTGCCTGCAACCCTCCGCCGGCCCCCACGAACTCCGCCACCCGTTCGGCCCGGTCGGCGGGCGACGCCTCGGCGACCGCATCATCCCAATTGAGCGCTGTCGGTATTTCGGTTGGCTCGATCAAACCCGGCCAGTCACTGTCGTGCGGATGCAACCTCGCCGCATGCACCGTTCGTTCGACGAGACGATCGAGGCTGGCGTCATCCAACCGGTCGATCGAGGCGGAGGCCACCCGGTTGTCGCTGGCCACCTCGAGCGCAACCTGAGCCCTTTTCTCGGCCACGTTCTGATGGATGAATGAATTGGCGAACCGGGTCAGGTCGAGGGTTCCCGACTGGACCGACACGGCGGCTTCGCCCCGGTCACCCACGCGATCGAGCACGGCTTCGGCGATCTCATCCAAGAGGTCGTCCGCGAACGGCTCGCTCATCCGATCACGCCGATCCGCACGCCCGTGAAGCGGGCCGGCATGGCCGGGTGCCCGGTGTGACCCACCTGCATGGGCTGGCCTTTCCCACAGTTCGGCGTGCCCCAAAACACGGTCTCGTCCGGCCCGGCCAGCATGTCGAGCGAAGCCCAGAATTGGGGGGTGATCCCGGTGTAGGTGGGATTGCGGACCATCCTGCCGCGTTTCCCGTTCTTGACCTCCCATCCGATCTCGCATCCGAATTGGAAGTTGAGTCGCCGGTCGTCGATCGACCAAGAACGATTCTCGGACATCAAGACTCCGTTCTTGGTCTCGGACACGATCTCTTCCAGAGACGATTCGCCCGGCAGGAGCCCGACGTTGGTCATACGCACCATGGGCAACCGGTTGTAGCCGTCGCCGCGAACCATCCCCCCGGGTGACAGCCCGGCAATTGCCGCCGAGTCACGACCGGTCAAGACGCCAACCCACGTGCCCTCTTTGACGATGTCGACCCGTTGGGCCGGTGTGCCTTCGTCGTCGTAGCCGAAGGAGCCGAGGGCGCCGGGCAGGGTCGCATCGGCGGTGATGTTCATCAGCGGCGATCCGTACCGAAGCTCGCCCAACTCCTCGAGATCCAGAAAGGAGGTCCCGGCAAAAGCTGCCTCCCAGCCGAGGATCCGGTCGAGTTCGATGGCGTGACCGACCGACTCGTGGATCTGCAGGGCAAGCTGACTGGAGCCGAGAATGAGGTCGTACTCGCCTTCGGGGCAAAGCGGCGCGGCGAGCAGCTGCACGGCTTCTTCCCCCAGCCGGGGAGCGTTGCCGACGAGGTCGAAGGCTCTGATCACCTCGTAGCCGGCCGTTTCGTATTGTCCGAAGGACTGGGGATAGGACCGGCGCTGGGACTCGATTTCGCCGAGTGCTGTGGCCGAGATCTCCGCCCCTGATTCGACGATGCGTTGCGAGATCCGGTGACCTTGGCTGGAAACGAAGTACTTGTCCGTACCGAAGAAGCCCATTGTCCCTCGCGCCAGAGCGACGCCGGCCGTCTCGCCCATGGTGCCCGTGGCCTCGACCAGGAGATCGGCTTTGTCGGAGAGGGGAACGGCAAACGGATCCTCGTCGACCGGGTTTTGCCAATGCGCCTCGACCACGTCGACGTCCGCCAACTCGAGGTGCGGCCCGGGAACGATGGCTGACGCCTTGGCGATCTCGGTCGCCTGGTGTCCGGCGGCCCGGGCTGCCGCGTCACTCGTGTCCGACGTGGCATAGAAACCCCATGAGGAGCCGACCAGGGCTCGCACACCGACGCCGGCGTTCTCGGTTTGGTCGAGCGATTCGATGACAGTGTTCAAACAGTCGAGGCGCTCCTCACGCGAGATCATTGCCCGCGCGTCGGCGTAGGTGGCACCCGCTGCGAGCGCCCCCTCCACTGCCGCCGTCGCCAGATCAAACATCGTGCGATCTTAGGCCCGCCCGGTCGTGCCTTTCTCGTCCCTCGCCGGCTGCCTCGACTTCGTCTTGGTGTCGACCCGGCGCGACAGGAGGCAGCGACCGTGGGGGCCAGCGGCAAACGGCACTGAGCGTGGTATCCGGGCGATGGCAGCCACCGGACACAGCCGACCGAGAAATATTGTGCCGCCTGCTGCGCATCGCCCTGACCGCCACCACCGTGAATGATGGGTAGACGCGTTCAGTGGGGTCCCGGGGGAAGTCGGGAAAAACTGGATTAGATAGTGATCTTCTGTGGTCTAATCGACTGCGGAGAGTAGCTAAGGTAGAGCGCGTAAGGGGACTGGCGCCGGCGTTGGGGGACACCGAGCAGTCCGAGGAGGTACGAGGGGAGATTCAATGGCTCGGGTTGGGCAACCGGCCACCGCGGACAGTGATGCTTTCCGGCAACTGGACGAATGCCAGGAAGCGCTTCGCGCGCTCGCGCTGCAAGCATCTCACGCCGTCGACCGCGAACGCAACCGCATCGCTCGCGGGCTGCATGACGACATGGGCCAACTGCTCGTGGCCGTGCAACTGCGTATCGCCGAGTTGGAGCGCGTGCGAACCGATGGCGAGAGACATGAGGTGATCGCGACGCTGCGAGACCTCATCGCGCAGGCAATCGAATCCTCCCGCTCTCTCACCTTCGAGCTCATGGCGCCGCTCATGCCCGAGTTGGGAATCGATGAAGAGCTGGAGTCGGCGGCCGCCCGATTCTCCGCCAGGTATGACATCCGTTGTCGGTTGGAGACCGATTCGGCCCCGAAGCGGCTCGGACGCGACGAGGCGGCGGCGCTCCTGCGAGCGACGACAGAACTGCTCGTCAACGCCGGGAAGCATTCGGGGGCCGAGAAGGTCGTCATCGAGTCGACACGGCAAGACGACACGGTACAGATCACCGTGCGCGACAACGGTGTCGGATTCAAGCCCGGTGGATCGGCCCCCTCTCCCCAGGGCGGATTTGGCCTCCTCATCGTGCAGGAGCGGTTGAGAGAGATCGGAGGCGACGTCGTCATCGAATCAGACGCGGGCGCAGGTACCCGCGTGACGATGACTGCACCGGTGTTGGAGGGACGGCGATGATGGGGGGCGTGCGGGTACTGGTGGTAGATGACCATTCGATCGTGCGCGAAGGCCTCCGGTCATTGCTCGAAAAGGAATCGGATATCAAGGTGGTCGGCGAAGCCTCTGATGGCACCGGCGCCGTCGCTGCTGCTCGTGAGCATGTTCCCGATGTGGTCACGATGGATGTGTCGATGGCCGGAATGAACGGCATCGAGGCCACCCGGAGAGTGATTTCAGAAAATCCCTCGGTCAAGGTCCTGTGTTTGTCACTGCACGCAGACAGCGACCTCGTCTCCGAGATGCTCGAGGCCGGTGCGTCGGGTTACGTGGTCAAGTCCGGACCGCTCGACGAAGTGACCAATGCGGTACGCACGGTGGCCTCGTCGAGGACGTATCTCAGTCCGGCGGTCGCCGGCGCGGTGGTGCGCGATCATGTGGCGAATCGGATCGCGGCCAAGGCGAACGAGCCTCGTCTGACCGCACGCGAGCTGGAGATCCTGCAGCTGATCGCCGAAGGTCACGGAACCGGCGACATCGCCGGAAGGTTGTTCATCAGCCCCAAAACGGTCAGCACCCATCGCGAAAACATCATGCGCAAGCTCGATCTCCACAACGTGGTGGCATTGACGAAATACGCCATTCGGCGCGGCATATCTACGGCAGATCCCGACCTCTGACGAGGAACGGCCACGCTTGGGCTGCGCCAGGATCCAGCCGAGCCTCAGTTTCGCTCCAATCCGATTTCGGAGCTTTGCCGATTGTGCGACGGCGTCCACCTCCCCATAGTTGGGGCGCAGATCCCCAACCGACGGCCGCCGTGACCAGCATTCTCGTAGTTGATGACCACCAGCCCTTTCGCGAGGCCCTTGTCTCGTTTCTCAACGGCTTTGAGGACATCCGGGTCATCGGGGTGGCGGAAGACGCTGAAACGGCCCTGCCACTCATCGATCAGCTCCATCCGGAGGTCGTGCTGATGGACGTCCTGCTGCCGGGAATGAGTGGATTCGACGCCTCGCGTCGAATACGACCGACCGCAGGCACCCGGGTGATCACAATGTCATTCGGATCCTCCCGGCAGATGGTCGAAGAATCACATCGATCTGGCGCGGCCGCATACCTGGCCAAGGAGACAGCCGCCGAAGGGCTGATCGCCCTGGTGAAGACTGTCGTGGCGAGCTAGTCGGTTCGACACATCACCGGCGTCCAGGACAGGCCGTCTGGGAGGGCATCAGGACGTTTCCTACGGGATCTCAGACTTTCCCCGATGGTTGGAAGGGGAATGGTTGGATACGTTGGCACGGTTCGTTGGTGGACGGCGGCGAGAGCCGTGGTGCCAACGGACAGACAAGGGAACACGCCGGCCCTGTGGAGGGCCCTGTTGCCAGGGCCCGGCAGACAGCGAGCACGGTTCGCGAGCACGGTTCGCGAGCACGGTTCGCGAGCAC
>JBFIPU010000031.1:0-26618 GCA_041609995.1 Acidimicrobiia bacterium | reverse complement strand
CATCGCCCCGCGGGCGACAATCATCGACGGCTTGGCCGACGTGCAGATCTTCGCGGTGGCCCGCAAGTCGGTGCCGACCGTCTTCACCCAGGTGCGAAGCGGCAACCATCTGCGCCGCCCAGATGTCCGGCGGATTCAGGCCAGCGAGGTGACCGTCGAATCCGAGGTGCCGACCCCTGTCGAGGTCGATGGCGAATACCTGGGCATGACCCCCGTCGGGGCCACCATTCTGCCCCAGATGATCGATTTCAAATTCTGAGCGAAACGCCGGGATGGCTGGAAACAGAACGTATAATCGCCGCTCGCAGGGCGAGACGCCGGGCCCGGTCGCCTGGCACCAATCCCGCACGATGAAGTCACGAACAAGTTGGGGACTGGCGATGGTGGGCAAACCAGGTGTCGCCCGGGATACATAGGGGAATACATGGCTCGTAGAAAGGCGACGGAGAAGACCGCCGAAGTCGACGAGATGGCAGAGGAAGTCGGTGACGAGGAAGTCGGTGACGACGTCGATGAGCTCGACGCCGATCTGATCGACGACGAGCTCGACGATGACGATCTGGGCGATGACGATCTGGGCGATGACGAGCTCGACGACGGCGACCTGGGCGATGACGATCTGGGCGACGGCGATCTGGGCGACGACGAATCCGATGACGACGAGGACGAGGAGGAAGAGTCCGCCGAGGCCGCACTCGGTGAACTCGAAGAAGAAGAGCTGCAGATGCTCACCGCCGATGAGCAGACCGAGTCGCTCCTGGTGGACGAGAAGGCGGAGGCGGCCTCGATCCGAAGAGCCGAGTTGGCCCTGGACATTGATCCGGAGCAAGTCAAGTCCGAAGAATTCGTCTGCCAATCGTGCTTCCTGGTGCTTCGCCGTTCGCAGATGGCCGGGCCCCGCAAGAAGATTTGCCGGGACTGCGCCGCCTAAGCTCCGCGTGTGAAACCCACCGCCCGCCGGGCCTCGGTCGACGACCTCAGCGAGCTCGTACGTCTGTATCACCTCCTGGCCCAGGAGATGGCCGATCTCAAAGACATGTGGGTGATGGCCGACGGGCTGGCTGAGCCGATCGAGGAATCGCTCCGTGGACTGCTGCAAGACGATGACGCTCTGGTCGTGATCGGGGAGTTGCAGGGCAACCCTGTCGGCTTCTTGCAGGCGCAAATCGAGCCACTACTGCCCCAAGGCGCGCATTCCAGCCTGGCGTCCATCCGGCTCGTCTTCACCGAGCTTCCTGCTCGGGCCGTGGGGGTCGGCACCGTGATGCGGGACTTCGCGATCGAGGAATTCGCGAAGCGAGGAGTCGAGCGGTTCGACGCCCACGTGTTGCCCGGCCATCGCCTGGCGAAGAACTTCTTCGAAGCAGGCGGCTTCGCCGCCCGCTCGATCATCATGCACCGGGGGCCGGAATGAGGACCGGGTGGTGACCCCGGTTGTCGGGGTAGGCGCCATCATCACCGACCACGCCGGCCGGGTACTGGTCGTCCAGCGAGCCCGACCGCCCGGCCAGGGGAAGTGGGCGGTACCCGGCGGCAAGGTCCGCGCCGGTGAATCCCTCAGAGACACCGCCCGGCGCGAGATCCGCGAGGAGACCGGCCTGCGCATCGAGGTGGGACCCGTGGCGTGGGTCGGCGAGACGGTCGGAGCCGGCGACCCCCCTCGGTTTCACATCGTGTTGATCGATTTCTGGGCCACGATCGTCGGGGGCGAGGACCTCCGGGCCGGTGACGACGCCGACGATCTCGACTGGGTGGATCCGCTTCAGCCACATCGGGCGCTGGTTCCGTCGATGTATCGCATGTTCACAGACCTCTACGGTGCTCCGCCCGAATCTGGGCCGAACGCTGCCGCGCTGCCCCCGTCAGAACGTCCGTTCACTGCCGAGCGGTACACGACGCAAGATCTACCGGCCACACCCACCCGATCGTTCCGGATTCCGGCCGTCGGCTGGATCGAGGCACCGGGCGAGCTGCTCGAACTCGGGGATGCGCTGAACGAGCCGGTCGAGTACAAGCGGCGCATCGGCAAGTATCTGTTGTGGCGGGCCGGCCCACCCGTGGGCGAGGCGGAATACCTGGCAATCTCGGCTGACGACCTGTCGGAACGGTATCGATTTCGGCTGTCGGGCAAGACCGGTGCGGGCTATGGTCCAGACGGTCGGCGCCACGAGCGCTTCCGTACCTGGAAGGAATCTCTGCGCGATGCCTAGATCGGTCGAGCTGCTGCAAGCCATGATCCGCAACGCCTGCGTCAACGACGGGACGCCCGATAGCGGTTTCGAGCATCGCACAGTGGCGACCTTGCAGGACTTCTTCGGTTCGGCGGGAGAGGTGCGCCAGATGCTGCCGGGCCGGGAAAGCCTGATCTACCGGGTTCCCGGAACGGTGCCCGGGGCCCCGTCGCTGATGCTGATGGGCCACACCGACGTTGTGCCGGCCAATCCTGAGGGATGGGACGTCGACCCGTTTGCGGCTGAAATCCTCGAGGACCGCGTGTGGGGACGAGGAGCCGTCGACATGCTCAACCTGACGGCCACGATGGCATCCGTGTTTGCCGACTACCTCAATGGCTCGAACGCCCCGTTGCCCGGTGATCTCATATACCTGGCGGTGGCCGACGAGGAAGGAGGGGGGCGATACGGTGCCCAGTTTCTGGTGCAAGAGCATTGGGAACTGGTCGGCTGCGACTTCGTCTTGACCGAGATCGGACATCCGCGCGTCATGACGCCGGCCGGTCCCTATTACCCGATCAGCGCAACCGAGAAGGGCCCCATGTGGCGCAAGTTCCGGTCACGAGGCGTGCCCGGACACGGGAGCCAACCCTACGGGCGGGACAACGCTGTGATCGACATGGCTGCCGCCATCAGCCGGCTGGCGGAGACGCCGTCGCCCGTATTGATCTCGGACGAGTGGCGCGCCATCGTCGAAACAGGTGTTTTTGGTGAGCTGGGAGAGATGCTCCTCTCCGAGGACGAGGTCGACCAGGCAATCGAGATCCTCGCCACGCAGGACATCGGCCTCGCCCGCTGGGTGCATGCCTTGACCCACATGACGTTCAGTCCCAACATGGTGAACGGGGGCGTCAAGTCCAACGTTGTCCCGGATCGCACCGACGCAGATGTCGACGTGCGGGTGTTGCCCGGACAGGACGTGTCCGACGTCGACGACCATTTTCGGAAGGCGCTGGGCGACCTGTACGATCGGATAGAGATCGAGCCGGCGATGGACGACCACGTGGCCAACTCTTCCCCGGCGTCCGGCCTGCTGTGGGAGGCCATCGGAGATGGACTCCAGATGGTCGAAGGCACACGGGACCGCTTCCCGATGATGGTTACCGGGACCACCGACTCACGCTTCTTTCGCGACAAGGGAACGGTGGCGTACGGGGTCGGGCTGTATGAACATTCGTTGCAGCCGGGTGATTTTGCCGCGATGTTCCACGGACACAACGAGCGAGTGTCACTCGAGAGCCTCGACCGGACCGAGCGATTCCTGGCAGAGACCGTGGCGGCCTTCGGGCATCGATGCCGTTCCGGTGGAGGGTGAGTCCCTAGCTCGTGAATCCGGAGCTGGTTGGCTACCTCGGCTCAGCGCTGCTCATCCTCTCCCTGACCCGCAAATCCATCCTGCACCTGCGCGTCATCGGGCTGATCGGATCGGCGACGTTCCTCATCTATGGATTCTTGATCGACGCATATCCGATCGTCGTCGTCAACGCAGTGATCGTCGGGGTTCAGCTCTACTTCCTACGCCTGTTGCTGTCCAGGAAGAAGGAGTTCTTCACCACCCTGGAGCTGAACAAGGACTCACGCTACCTCGGACATTTCCTCCGGTTCTACGAAGACGACATCCAGCAGCATCAGCCCGGATTCGTGTATGAGCCACGCGACGATCAGGTGCGGGCCTTCATCCTGCGCGACATGGTGCCGGCCGGGCTGTTCATCGGCAGCTCGTACTCGGACGGTTCGGTCGAGGTCGAGCTCGATTACGTCGTGCCCGCCTATCGAGACTTCAAGGTGGCCGAGTACCTCTACTCGGAGCGTTCCGGACTTTTTGCCGCTCCTGGTCGCCGGCGGATCTGGACGCGGCCCGGAAGTGATGTCCACGTTCGGTATTTCCGTCGACTCGGCTTCGAGTCGACGGTGGTAGACGGCGAGCCGGCGCTCATGGCCGACCTGGACGCAGTCATCGGCTAACCCGATGCCAGCAGGTCCCGGGCAAAGTGGGTGAGGGACGGGGAGACGATGTCGACGTCTCCCGTGTGATCGATCCCCGTCTGCACCAGCACAGTGGTCCAGCCTTCGGCGGTCCCCATCGCCAGGTCGGTGGTCAGCCGGTCTCCGACCACGTACACCGGCCCCGGGGCGAGCCGCTCCTTGATCATCCGACGGATCGGCTCGTGGGGCTTGCCGGCGGCCTCGGCTGCTCGGCCACTGGTGGTCTCGAGCAAGGCCACGATGGCGCCGGCGCCCGGGGCGGGCCCGGTAGGCAGCGGGTAGGTGGGATCGGTGTTGGTGGCCACGAACCGGGCGCCCTTCAACAGTGCCCGGGTGGCCTCGGTGAGCAACCCGTAGGAGAGTTTTGTGGTCAGTCCGACGACGACGGCCTGCGCTTTCTCGGCCGAATCAACCAGCGGACACTGATACCTCTCCAGCTCGGGGATCGCCCCGGCGGCGCCGACGAGCAGCGTGGCGGCCTGCGACGGGCCGACCAACTCGGCCGCCGCCATGGCGGACGTGATCACCGCGTCCGCTCCCGGCTCGAATCCGGTGATGCGGGCGATCTTGTCGGCCGCCTGTTGACGGGTGCGGGTGGCATTGTTGGTGATGAACAGCAGCTGGATGCCGGCCGCCTCCAGGTCGGCCAGGGCTGACCCGGAGCCGGCGATCTCGGTGTCTCCCAGGTAGACGACTCCGTCGAGGTCGCACAGCACCGTTGTCATCAAAAGCGTGCCGCCGGTCCGTGGATGGAGGCGAGACGGCGCACCAAAGCGCTTCGCATGGCCCGGGTGATGATGGCTCCGGCCAGAAAGCCGGCGACGTGAGCCTGCCAAGCGATGTTCGACTCGGAGCCGATGAAGAACTGGCCCACAAACCAGATCCCGATGAACCACATCGCCGGCATGGGGAACACGAAGAAGGGCGGCATGAAGGAGTTGATCCGGTGGCGGGGGAACAGCACCAGGTACGCCCCGAGGACGCCGGCGATGGCTCCGGAGGCCCCGACCAGGGGAACGATGCTGCCAGGGTTGAGGGCAACATATCCGAGCGTGGCCGCCAGGCCGGCGATCAGGTACATGGCGAGGTAACGTGCGCGCCCGAAGGCCTCCTCGATGTTGTTCCCGAAGATCCACAGGCTCCACATGTTGAACGCCAGGTGCATGAAGTCGCCGTGCAGAAACATGGAGACCAGGATCGAGAGTTCGATCGACTTGCCGGGGAAGAACGGCACCCGCGTGTCGTCAACACACGTCCCGGCATCGAGATCGGCCTGGCTGAGCGGCACCCCGCTCGTCAACTCGCAGGGGATCGTGGCCTGAGCCAGGGCGAAGCTGTCGACCGTGGCATCCCGGGGTTGAATGAAAAAGAAGATCGCGACGTTGATGCCGATCAACAGCAGCGTGATGAACGGTTTGAGCCGGGTTGGGTTCACGTCGCTGAGCGGAATCATTCCAAACCTGTCGACTGTGGGCGATACTGGCGCCCGACGCCGCACAACCCTACTGATGCAATAACCTGACGAATATCCTGACGAGTCGACGTCGCCAGGACGACCTCCATTTGGGAAGAACCTCCATGCCTGACAACCACCCTCCGATAACGCCCGGCGACCAGCAGTCCGTCACTTTGCCTGCCTCGATGGACGAGGCATCGGCGCCGCCGTCGGAGCAGATTCGCCGTCGCCTGCTCGACGATCTGGCGGCAGCAGATGCTGCCGACGCCCCCGATGTGGCGGACGCCCTGGCGTCGTTGCTGTCGGACGACCTCGATGCTCCGATCAACTCTGAGTCCAGCGGGGAAACCCCTGGCTAGAAGGCGGCTCGATCTGGAGTTGGTGAGACGCCGGATGGTCGACAGCCGGGCGGCAGCCCAGCAAGCAATCGCCGACGGACGGGTGAGTGTGCGTGGGGCCACCGCCCACAAGGCGGCCACGCTGGTGGCACCGGACGATTCGCTGGAACTCCTCGGAGAAGGGCCGCCGTACGTGAGTCGGGGAGGACGGAAGCTGGCGGCAGCCCTTGATGCATTCGGGCTCGACGTCAACGGGCGGCGGGCCATCGACGTCGGGGCCTCCACCGGGGGATTCACCGATTGTCTGCTGCAGAGAGGAGCTTCGTCAGTGCTCGCCCTGGATGTCGGCTATGGCCAACTCGACTGGAAGCTGCGCTCGGACCCACGGGTCACGGTCATGGACCGAACCAACGTTCGCAATGTCGACCCGCCCGCGCTGGGCGCTCCTTTCGACGTGGTGGTGGCCGATCTCTCGTTCATCTCGCTCACGAAGGTGATGGATGTACTCGCCGGCCTCGGGACGGCCGGCTCCGACTGGGTCATGCTCGTCAAGCCGCAGTTCGAAGCCGGCCCCGATTCGGTCGAACCAGGTGGCGTTGTTCGCCAACCCGCCGTTCGTCGCCGTGCGATCGAGTCGGTCGCCGAAGCTGCGAGCGAGGCTGGTCTCACGCGCCGGGGTGGATTGGATAGCCCGGTTCCGGGTGCCAAATCCGGTAACGTCGAGCATCTGCTGTGGTTCACGAAGGGAACAGCATGACCACCCATCTGGCGCTCGTCGTCCATCCCGAGCGCGACAGCGCTCGCGAAGCGGCCAAACGGATTGTCGAGGTCGCCCTCCAACAGGGTTGCGACGTATCGGCCGGCACGTCCGATGCCATGGAGGTCCTCGGGATTGCGATGGCGGGCTCGCGGCCCGATGTGATCGTGACCGTCGGCGGCGACGGCACCATCATGCGCGCCGCCCGCGTGGCATTACCTCAGCGAGTGCCCATCCTCGGCTTCAACCTGGGGGCGGTGGGGTTTCTGGCGGAAGCAGACATGGGCCAGGTCGACGAGGTCGTGGCGCTGCTGGCGGACGGCTCCTACACAGTCGAAGAGCACATGACCCTGGAGGTCTCTGTGCCCGGGCATGAGCCCCGGATTGCCCTGAACGACGTGGTGTTCGCCAAAGAAGAGCGACAGCGGCTCGTGTCGGTGGCGGTGAGCGTCAACGGAAGACCATTCCACACCTATCGAGCGGACGCACTGGTCATCGCCACCCCCACCGGGTCCACCGCCTACAGCCTGTCGGCCGGGGGCCCGGTGGTCGATCCCGACCTCGAGGCGATCGTGGTGACCCCGGTGGCGTCGCACGCTTTGTTCGGACAACCGGTGGTGTTCGCCGGTTCCACGGTGCTGGGCTGTACCGCCGGCTCGCCCCGCTCGGTGGGGATCGACGTCGACGGCATGCCCGTCGGGGTCGTTGAAGAAGAGGTCGTTGTCCGGCGCTCTGACGTGCCTGCCTATTTCGTCCAGCTGGATGGCCCGACGTTTCCTTCGAATCTCGTGAACCGGCTCGGCTTGAGGGACAACTAGTTGCTCGAAGAGCTGATCGTTCGCAACCTGGGCCTCCTCGAAGAGGCCCACATCGAGCCCGGAACCGGCCTCGTGGTCATCAGCGGCGAAACCGGAACGGGAAAGACGATGTTGTTGGGCGGCGTCGAACTGTTGGCCGGGAGAACAGCCAGCCCCGACCTGGTGGGCCCGGCGGGGGACGAGGCCTCGGTGCAGGGGCGCTTCTCGGTGGAGTCACACGTCGACGAGGTCGTGGCGGCCCGGCGGGTGGTGGTCGGCGGGCGCAGTCGCGCCTATCTCGACGGAGACATGGTGCCGGCCCGCCTGCTGTCCGACCGCATCGAACCACATCTCGACATCGTGAAACAAGGCGACGTCCGCCGTCTGGCGGATCCTGCCGCGTTTCAGAAGCTGGTCGATGGATGCCTCGATCGTCAGGGGCAGGAGTCGCGTCGCGAATACCAATCCGATTGGGCCGCCGTTACGCAGCTCCACGCCGATCAGGACTCGCTGGGCGGCGACACCCGGGCGTTGGAACGAGAGCTGGAAATGGCTCGCCACCAGCTAGAAGAGATCAACGGCGCCGGCTTCGAGCCGGGTGACGACGAGGAGCTGGAGGTCCGGGCCGAACGGCTTCGCCACGCCGGGGATCTGGCAGACAGCCTCGAACAGGCGGCCGGCCACCTGGATCACGAAGAACACCTGGCCGCAGCGGTGGACGCGCTACGAAGAGCGGCAGGATTCGATCGCACCCTCCGTGACCTGTCTGTCCGCCTCGACGGGCTCCAGGCCGAATGGGCCGACGCGGCTTCCGAGATCCGGTCGGCGGCCGCTTCGATCGAACATGACCCGCGGGCGTTGCACGAGGTCGAGGCTCGGCTCACGACTCTCGGGACACTGAAGCGAAAATACGGAGAGGACCTCGAGGCCGTGCTGGCATTCGCAGATGAGGCGTCACGGAGGGCGGCCGAGGCCGAAAGCCTCTTGTCCCGGGCAGGTGAACTCGACGCCGAGCTCGATCGAGCGACCCGCCGATTGGAAACATCGGGTGAGGCCCTGAGAGCCGCCCGGGTGCGGGCGGGCAAGAGCCTGGCCACCGATGCCATTGCCCACCTTCAGGATCTTGGCTTCAGCGCCCCGCGAGTAGAGGTGGTGGTCGAGCCGGCCCCGCCCGGCCCCTCCGGCGCCGACCGGGTCAAGCTGCTGTTCGCGTCCGACGAGGCTTTGGAGCCGGTCCCGGCCCACAAGGCCGCCTCCGGCGGTGAGATGAGCCGTTTGATCCTGGCGATCCGCCTGGCCGCCGGTGCCTCCGATGCCGACATCATGGTGTTTGACGAGGTGGACGCCGGCGTGGGCGGAGCCACGGCGTTGGCAATGGGACGCAAACTGGCCGACCTGGCGCGTGGGCGGCAGGTGTTCTGTGTCACGCACCTCCCCCAGGTCGCCGCTCATGCCGCCACCCACTACGTCGTCGACCGGCAGGGAAATCGGGCATTCGTGCGGCCGGTCGTGAACGACGAACGGTTGGCAGAGCTCACCCGCATGATGGCGGGCCTGGGAGAGAGCGCCGCGGGACGGGAGCACGCCGTCGAGCTGCTCGAGATCGCGAAAGCCGCTCATGGGTGATTCCGTCCGGTCGTCGCGCACTGTTACCATCCGGCCGACCAAGGAGCGTGCTTGACCAAATACGTGTTCATTACCGGGGGTGTCGTTTCCAGCCTCGGTAAGGGGATCACCGCCGCCTCCTTGGGGCGGCTGCTCAAGGCCCGGGGTTTGCGAGTCGTGAACCAGAAGCTCGATCCATATCTGAACGTCGACCCGGGCACCATGAATCCGCTGGAACACGGCGAGGTCTTCGTGACCGACGACGGGGGAGAGACCGACCTCGACCTCGGGCATTACGAGCGATTCACCGGCGAAAACCTCCGCCGGGACTCGAATGTGACGACCGGTTCGGTGTACCACTCGATCATCCAGCGAGAACGGCGGGGAGAGTTTCTGGGCGCCACAGTCCAGGTGATCCCGCACATCACGAACGAGATCAAGGCCAGGATCCGCAAGCTGGGCGAATCCCCCGGAGTAGACGTGGTCATCACCGAAGTCGGAGGGACTGTCGGCGACATCGAGATCCTCCCGTTCCTCGAAGCGATCCGGCAGATGCGCAAGGACGTCGGACCCGAGAACGTTGCATACATCCACGTCACGCTGGTCCCTTACATCGGGCCGTCCGAGGAGCTGAAGACCAAGCCGACCCAACATTCGGTCGCCGAGTTGCGCAGTCGCGGTATCCAACCCGACGCGATCGTGCTGCGTTCTGATCGGCCGGTTGAGGACGCTCTTTCGCGCAAGATCAGCCTGTTTTGCGATGTCAGCCCGCGGGCGGTTGTCACCGCCCAGGATGCGGCCAGCATCTACCAGGTGCCCCTCGAGTTGCATGAGGGCGGCCTCGACAGCGTCATCTGCGATGCCCTCGGGTTGGAAACCCCCGAACCGGACTTGTCGGACTGGAGGGCGATGGTTGAGCGCATGTTCTCGCCCACCGACACCTTGACCATCGCCCTTGTCGGCAAGTACGTCGATCTGCCCGACGCGTATCTTTCCGTCGTCGAGGCTCTCACCCATGCCGGGGCCGCCCACGGCTTCAACATCGACATCCGATGGGTCTCATCTGACGAGATGGATGGCGGGTTGCTGGTGGAGACCCAACTCGACGGTGTCGATGCGATCGTCGTTCCCGGCGGTTTCGGCCACCGGGGGGTTGAGGGCAAGGTGCAGGCGATCCGCCATGCCCGCGAGCGCGGCATCCCGTTCCTCGGCCTATGCCTGGGGCTGCAGTGTGCAGTAATCGAGTTCGCCCGGTCGATGGCCGGGCTGGCCGAGGCCAATTCGACAGAGTTCGCCCCGACCTCGCCGCATCCGGTGATCGATCTGATGGAGAGCCAGCGCGACGTCGACGACAAGGGCGGCACGATGCGCCTCGGCCTGTACGCCGCCCGCCTCGCCGAAGGCTCGACCGTTCGGCGTTTGTACGGTGAAGAGCTCGTGTACGAACGTCACCGGCACCGGTACGAGGTCAACAACCGGTACCGGGGCCATCTGGAGGCCGCCGGGATGCAACTCACCGGGCTCTCTCCCGATGGCAACCTCGTCGAGTTCATCGAAATATCCGATCATCCCTTCTTCGTCGCGACCCAGGCCCATCCGGAGCTGCGGTCGCGTCCCGACAACCCGCATCCTCTGTTCCTGGGTTTGGTCGACGCCGCCCGTATCCGCCACGACGGCCGCGCTGCGAGCGCTCCGGTGGACACCTCGGTGTCCAGAACACGGTGACAGGCTTCACCGAACGATCACGCCATACCCGATTCACCGGGATCGTCATCGGGGTCGACCAGGTCGAATATCAGACGCCGGCCGGGGGCTCGATGGTCCGGGAGGTCGTCACCCACATGGGGGCGGTGATCGTGGTACCGGTGGACGGCGACGAGGTGCTGTTGATACGGCAGTTCCGGGCCGCCACCGGGGAAGACCTGCTCGAACTGCCGGCCGGCAAGCGCGATATCTCTGACGAATCGCCCGAGGTCACGGCTATTCGGGAATGTGTGGAAGAAGTGGGGTTCTTTCCCCGCCGGGTCGATGAGCTCCACCGGTTCTGGAACTCGCCCGGTTTCTGCGACGAGTACAGCCACCTGTTTCTGGCCCGTGACCTCGAACCCCGGGAGACCTCTCCGCAGGGTCCAGAGGAGCAGGAGTCGGAAATCGTGCGGATGCCGATCGACGATGCGATGGCGATGGTGGCGGCCGGTGAGATCGAGGATGCCAAGACGCTGATCGGTCTGTACGCACTCGAGGCCTGGCGACGGGAGGGCCGGCTGTGATCGGCGGGAGTGTCTGATGGGCGGCGCCAGCAGGCTCGATGATGACGTTGAGGAATACCTGGCCGCCCTCTCGTCCGAGCGCGGGCTTTCCTCGAATACGGTGCGCGCCTATCGGCGCGACCTGGACCAGTACCGGAGCTTCCTCGACGGCCGCCCACCGACGACGACTCTGGTATCGAGCTTCGTGACGTTCCTCAATGACCAGGCCCTGGCGCCCAGCACCATCGCTCGCAAGGTTGCTGCCGTCCGAGGGTTTCACCGCTTCGCCGTCGCCGAGAGTATGACAGACGTCGACCCCAGCCGGTTGGTGGCCACACCGCGGCTCGGCGCCTCTCTTCCCAAAGCTCTCACCGTTGACGAGGTCTCCCTTCTGCTCGAGGTACCCGATCCCTCCACTGGCCCGGGACGTCGCGACCGAGCTCTTCTGGAGGTCATGTACGGCACTGGTTGCCGGGTGGCAGAGGTCGTGGAGCTCGACCTCGATGATGTAGATCTCGAGGCTGCCACGGCTGTTGTCACCGGAAAAGGTGCGAGGCAGCGCATGGTGCCTCTCGGCACGTTTGCCGTCGCCGCAGTCGAGTCATATCTGCCGGACCGCCTCCTGTGGCGCCGCGCCGGTCGCGACCCGGGGGCCGTGTTTTTGAACAGGAGGGGCGGCCGACTCACGCGCCAGGGGGTCTGGTCGATCTTGAAACGGCATGCGGCCACCGTCGGCCTGGCCGAACGCGTCTCTCCCCATGTCTTGCGCCACTCGGCTGCCACCCACATGGTGGAGGGCGGCGCCGATCTGCGTTCCGTCCAAGAAATCCTGGGCCACGCTACAATTCGCACGACGCAGGTGTATACCAGAGTATCGCCCCAGCACGTCCGGGAGGTATACGTCACCTCCCACCCGCGGGGTCGTTGATCAAGCGGCGCAGCTAGGCAACCGGCACAGCTAGGTAACCGGCACAGCTGATCAACCGGCAGGCAAGTCGCCTCGACAGCAGACATGTCGCGTACATGTTCGCCGCCGCGGGACGGGCGAGCGATACGTCCGGGTACGGTAGGTGATGGAGAAGGCTCATGATCATTGATATGGAGGCCGCCAAGGCTCAGCTGAACGCCGAGCGCGCCAAACTGGTTCACCAGATGGACGAGCTCGGCGCCAACGAAAACGGCGATCTGCGTCCCGATCTCGATTTTGGCGAGGGATTCGCCGATGCCGCCGCCATCACCGCCGAACGAACTGAGGTCATGGGCCTGGCGAACGCGTTGAAAGAACAGCTCGACGCGATTGATATTGCCCTCGGGCGCATCGAAGAGGGCACGTACGGTACGTGCAGCAATTGCGGCAAGGACATCGGGGCGGCCCGTATGGCTATACGTCCCATGTCGAACATGTGCATCGACTGCAAGACCGCCGCTGGTTAGTTGGAGTCCATAACCGGGAGTACCGCCGGTGACACCGCGATTTTTGTCGCAGTCCTGATCATGTCCGTCGTCGTCCACGAGGTGTCCCATGGCGCCCTCGCCCGCTATCTCGGTGACCCCACGGCCCACCGGGCCGGCCGGCTGACGTTGAATCCGCTCAAGCACCTGCACCCAGTGGGATCGGTGCTCCTGCCCGCCATCCTGGCCTTCGTGGGTGCACCCGTATTCGGCTGGGCCCGGCCCGTGCCGGTCAACCCTCAATACTTCCGCCGGCCGACGTACGGCATGGCAGCGGTGGCGCTGGCCGGGCCGCTGTCGAATCTCCTGATCGCCATCGTGTTTGGCCGGGCCGTGCTGCCACTCAGTAGCGGTGTAGGTGAGATCGTCGTGCTCGGCATCGTCTTCCTCAATCTGCTGTTGGCGGTGTTCAACATGATTCCGATCCCTCCGCTCGACGGGAGCAAGCTGATTCCCGTCTTTCTCCCTGAACGTGGCCGCTTGTTGTTCTACCGCTATGGCCAGCTCGGAATACTCGTGTTGGTGGCACTTTTGCTGATCGGTGACAGCCCGGTGGCCGCCGTCCTCATCGCGGCTGCGTCCTGGTTGCTTCCGGTCACCGGGGTCACATGACCTCTGTGCTTCACCTCGTCCGACGCTTCTTTGAAGTCGTCCGGGCCGAGCCCCTCTCTGAGGAAGAGATGGCAGAGGTCGATGCGTGGCTGACGCCCGACCTCCAATCGTTGTTTCGCTCCCAGCACGTGGCCGACCAACGGCACGGCTATTCGTGTGCCCGGCGCGTCTTGCGCAAGGCACCCGCGCGAGGCGACCTGGCACCCGCCGCGCTGCTACACGATGTGGGAAAGCGCCACGCCGGACTGGGAGCGGTGGGCCGAAGCCTCGCCACCGTGGCGGGCAGCCTCGGGTTGCCCAAGACTGCCGCCTGGGCGACGTACCTGGACCATCCGGCTTTGGGTGGCATCGAGCTCTCGCGACTGGGGGCGGATCCGATCACCATCGCGTTTGCCTTCCACCAGGAGCACGAACGGCCGGAGGCGATCGACCCCGAATCGTGGAGACTGTTACGACTGGCCGACCACGGAGCAGAGGGGTGAAAGAACCCGATGGATGGAGCCTCATCCGTAGCATGTGGCCGCCGACGAAACAGGCTATGGCGTGAGTTACGAGGTAAAAACCGAGGTCTTCGAGGGTCCCCTCGACCTCCTGTTGTCGTTGATCACACAACAGCAGGTGACGGTGACCGACGTCAGCCTGTCAGACATCGTGAGCGGGTATGTCGCGTACCTCGATCGCATGGCCCAGCTGGACATGGAGGTCACGAGCGAGTTCCTCCTGATCGCCGCCACCTTGATCCAGCTGAAAGCCCGGTACCTGCTCCCCGATGACGAACCGGTGGACATCGACGAGGAATTGGCGCTCATGGAAGAGCGCGACCGTCTGCTGGCTCGATTGCTGGCTTGTGCCACCTTCAAGGATGTTGCTGCCGTTCTCGATCATCGCCTGGGGACCAACCGGCGTTTTCTTCCGCGAACGGTCGGTCTCGAGATGGTCTTCGCCGAGGCCGTTCCCGACGTCCGATTGCGGGTGGACCCACGAGGTCTGGCTCACCTGGCCGAGCTGGCGTTGGCACCGCGCGACGTCGATCCCGATCTTCACCATCTTGCTCTCGATCTGCCGTCTGTCCCCGACGCCATCGAAGATCTCCGGACGCGTATGGCGGACCTGATTCGTTCTGAATTCGATCGGATGGTCGCTCACTGCCAATCAACCCTCGAGGTGTCGGCCTATTTTCTGGCCGTCCTCGAACTGGCGCGGTGGGGCATAGTCGGGGTTGACCAGCAGCACCGCGACGCTCCCATTCAACTCGTCTACGAAGGGACCTGATGAACACACGCAGCCTGCTGGAGGCGATCCTGTTCGTGGCCGAAGAGCCGGTGGCCGTCGGAGAGCTGGCTCAGGTGCTGGAAGTGCCGTCCGATCAGGTGGCCGAGGAGCTCACCCGCTGGGCCTCGGAGCTCGACACCCGGGGAGCCGGATACGTGCTTCGCGAGGTGGCCGGCGGCTGGCGCCTCTACTCGAACCCGCAGGCGGCTCCCTATCTCGAGCGCTTTGCCGCCTCACCCACAGCGACCCGGCTCTCCCAGGCCGCCCTCGAGACGCTGGCAGTGGTCGCGTACCGGCAACCGGTATCACGTGGCCAGGTGTCCGAGATCAGGGGTGTCGATTGCGAGCGCACGCTCCGGACGCTGGAACGATACGGTCTCATCACCGAGATGGGAGTGGCGCCCGGCCCGGGTTCGCCCATCCTGTACGGCACGACGGAGTTGTTCTTGGAAAAGCTCGGCCTCCAGCGATTGGGGGACCTTCCTCCGCTGGCCGAACACGTTCCGCCGCCCGATGTGGTCGAAGCCCTCGAGCGGCCCTTTCGACCGGAAGCATCATCGAGCGAGTCCACAAGCTGATCTCCCGGTCCGGTGTCGCATCCTTGCGAGCGGCCGAAGAGATGATCAGGGCCGGGCGGGTGGTGGTGGACGGAGCGGTGGCGACCATCGGCCAGCGGGTTGACCCGACCTCAGCCGAGGTACGCGTCGACGGCAAGCTCATCCCGGTGGCCCCGGGGCTCATCTACTACCTGCTCTACAAGCCCGTTGGCGTCGTGAGCACCGCCTCCGATGAGCACGGACGCCAGACCGTGGTCGACCTGGTGCCGTCGGAGGTCCGGGTCTATCCGGTCGGCCGACTGGATCGCGACTCGGAAGGCCTCCTTCTGCTCACGAACGACGGGGTGCTGACCAATCGGCTCACCCACCCGGCCTACGGCGTTCCCAAGACCTATGTGGTGCGGGTGGCGGGCTCGGTATCGGTCAACGATGTTCGTCGGTTCGTTGATGGGGTCGAACTGGAGGACGGGCCGGCCGCCGCATTGTCTTCGCGAGTCCTGGACCGTTCACGCACTGCGACGTTGATCGAAGTGGTGATGGGGGAGGGCCGCAATCGCGAAGTGCGCCGGATGGCAGACGCCATCGGGCTCGAAGTCACGTCGCTGACGCGGGTCGCCATCGGTCCGCTGGTGGACCGGAAGCTCGAGCCCGGGGCCTGGCGAGCGCTCACCGGTGAGGAAGTACGATCCCTCTACGCGGCAGGAGCCAACCCATGAACAAGCCGATTCTCCCCAGCCTGCCGATCCGCGCCTCTGTCTCCGTACCGGGCTCCAAGAGCATCACCAACCGGGCGTTGGTCGTGGCGGCCATGGCGGATGGGGTCTCCACACTGGTGGCGCCGCTCCACAGCGACGACACGGATGCCATGGTCGAATGCCTGGAGGCGCTCGGGGTTCGAATCGATCGGTGGACGCCCGTGTGGCGGGTCGAAGGCCAGAACGGCCGGTTTGAACCCACCGACACCGTGCTCGACGCCCGCGCCTCGGGAACAACCGCCCGGTTTGTGACGGCGCTGGCAACGTTGGCGACGCGTGAGACGATCGTCGACGGCGTGCCGCGTATGCGTGAACGGCCGATCGGGATACTCACCAATGCGCTGCGAAGCCTGGGAGCGGGCGTGTCTGACGCTGCGGGCTATCCGCCGGTGAGCATTGAAGGCGGCGGGCTCGACGGTGGTGCCATCACGATGGATGGCTCCGTATCGAGTCAGTTCGTGTCCGCGGTCCTGATGGCCGCCCCCTACGCCCGAGCCGCCGTCCGCATCGAACTGACCGACATCGCCTCCCGTCCCTATATCGACCAGACGCTCGAGGTGATGCAGGCCTTCGGCGCCGACGCCGAATGGGAAGAGAACGAGACGCTGGTGGTCGATTGCACCGGCTACCGGGCGATCGAGTATGCCATCGAGCCGGACGCCTCGGCCGCCGCCTATCCGCTGGCAGCAGCAGCCGTCACGGGTGGCTCGGTGACGGTGCAGGGGCTTCGCCGCAACTCGCAACAGGCTGATCTGGCGTTCATCCCGGTACTCGAGTCGATGGGGTGTTCAGCCAATTGGAACGAGCGGGGCCTCGAGCTTTCAGGCCCGGATCGTCTCAAGGGAGTGGATGTCGATATGAACCACGCCCCGGACGCCGTGCTGGCGCTGGCGGTGGTGGCGCTGTTCGCCGACGGCGAGACGCGTATCCGGAACGTGCCCAATCTGCGGATCAAGGAAACCGACCGCTTGGCGGCGTTGGCCACCGAGCTCACCAAGCTGGGGGCCGAAGTGGACGAACATCCGGACGGCCTCACGATCCAGCCGGGCCCGCTTCGAGGAGCCTCGATCGCCACCTACGACGACCACCGGATGGCCATGGCCTTCTCTATTGCCGGATTACGAGTACCAGGGGTCGTCATCCAGGACATCGAGTGTGTCTCGAAGACGTGGCCCGGCTACTTCGAGGACATGGAACACTTCACCCGCCCGGCGGTGGTCGCAGTCGATGGCCCCTCGGGGGTCGGTAAGAGCACGGTCAGCCGGGCGGTGGCGGACCGCTTCGGCTGGGGGCATCTGGAGACCGGGGCCTACTACCGCCTCGCGACCCTGGCGGTGTTGCGGTCGGGGGTCGATCCGACCGATCCGATGGAGGTGGCGCCCGTGGTGGCAGCCGCCGAGCTGGGGATGCGCGAGGGCCTGGCGACACTCGAGGGAGAGGATGTCACGGATCTCTTGCGGTCCGAAGAGGTGACGGCCAATGTTTCGGCCGTGTCGGCCATGCCGGACGTGCGGGCCCAGCTGGTCGCCAAACAACGGGCCTGGGTGGCCTCAGAAGGGCCGAGTGTGGTGGAGGGGCGCGACATCGGAACGGTTGTGTTCGACGACGCACCGATCAAGGTCTATCTGACGGCCTCGGCCGAAGAACGGGCCCGACGACGGGCGAGAGACCTCGATCTGGCGCCGGAGCAGCTCCATGAGCTGATCGCCAAGATGCAGAAGCGCGACGAAATCGACTCCACCCGCAAGGCGTCGCCCCTGCGGGCAGCCGACGACGCCACCGTGATCGACACGTCCAACATGTCGATTGACGAAGTCGTCGATCGCGTCGGTGCGCTGTTGGCCGCGGCCCTGGAGCGGTAGAGCGGTACACATCCCTGTGCAGGCCGGGGCGTGGTTACGGGAGGAGGTCGAGGGCGTCGGCCGCCGTCCACTCGCGGTCACGCTCGAGCAATCCCGACTCACCCGGCCGGCGGGCCGCATATCCGGCCTCGACAGCAGCCTGAATGGCGGAGAGAAACCCGCGCAGGTCACGGGGGAGCGGAAAATACTCGTCTTCTGACGTCACCCGCAGGGTCTCGACCTCGGCATCGCCGTCGACCGCTGCGATCACTGCCCGCACGAGTTGATCGGGGGCAGATGCCCCGGCTGTCACGCCGACGACGTCTCCCGGCTTGATCCAATCCGGGTCGATGTCCTGTGGTCCGTCGACCCGGTAGGCGGCTGACCCTTCCGCCTGTGCCACCCGCACCAGCGCCTGGGTATTGGATGAGTTGTCGGATCCGACCACCAGGATGACGTCAGCCTGCTCGGACAGCCGCTGCACTGCCGACTGGCGGTTGGTCGTGGCATAGCAGAGGTCACTCTTGCGGGCGGTGGCCAGCTCCGGATAGCGGGCCAGGGCCGCCGAATGGACCCCGTCCCACTCATACATGCCCAGCGTGGTCTGGGCCAGTAGAGCGACCTTGGCCGGATCCTTCGCCTCGAAATCACCCAGACCCCGCTCGGGCTCGACCAACGTGATGGCCTCGGGTGCCTCCGCGATGGTGCCGACTGCTTCGTCGTGACCCTCGTGTCCGACGTAGAGAATGTCGAAACCATCCCGGGCCATCTTCTTGACCTCGTGGTGCACCTTGGTCACGAGGGGACACACCGCATCCACGAGTACAGCCGACTTGGCCCGGGCGGCCTCCACCACCTCCGGGGCCGAGCCGTGAGCCGACAGCATGATCGGAGCCCCGTCGGGCACGTCGGCGATGTCGTCCACGAAGATGACGCCGGCGTCCTCGAACGCGTTGACAACTGTGGCGTTGTGGACGATCTCATGGAAGCAGTAGACATCCTCGTCGAAGGTCTGCACCATCCATGTCAGGGCCTTGATGGCCATCTCGACGCCGGCACAGAATCCGCGCGGCTCTGCCAAAACGATCTTGCTCGCCATCGCCATGATGGTACTGAGCGAGGGCCGGTATCATGCCGCCTCTCATGCCCCTTCCTCTCGTTGCAGTCGTCGGCCGTCCCAACGTCGGCAAATCCACCCTCGTCAACCGGATCGTCGGCCGCCGGATCGCCGTGGTGGAAGAAAAGGCGGGGGTGACCCGCGACCGCAAGGAAATCCCGGCCAAATGGAACGACCGCGAGTTCATGGTCGTCGACACCGGTGGCTGGGAGCTGACGCCGGAAGACGACCTGGTCGCCGATATCCGCGGACAGGCCGAGCTGGCCATGGCGGCAGCCGATGTGATCGTGTTCGTGGTCGACGCCCAAACCGGAGTCACGCCGGACGACGCCGGCGTGATCGAGCTCCTCCGCCAGGCTCGGGTCCCGGTGGTGGTGGCCGCCAACAAGGTGGACGGGCATAAGCACGACTACCTGGTCGCCGACCTCTGGTCAATCGGACTGGGGGAGCCGGTGGGTGTGAGTGCCCTCCATGGCCGGGGTGCGGGAGATCTGCTGGAACGGATCGTCAAGCTGCTGCCACCGGAAACCACCGCAGCCGATGACCGGCCGGTGGCCACTCTGGCGATTCTGGGCCGTCCCAATGTCGGGAAGTCGACCCTCCTCAACCGCCTCGCCGGGGAAGAACGGGTGCTGGTGTCACCGGTCGCCGGTACCACCCGGGATCCGATCGACGTCGTCGTCGACATGGGTGGCGAGCCGTTTCGCGTGGTCGATACGGCCGGGATCCGCCGACGGGCCGTCAACATCGACCAGGGTGCCGACTACTACGCCATCATGCGGGCACGCAAGGCGCTGGCCGAGGCTGATGTGGCGCTCCTGATCATCGATGGCCACGAAGGCGCCACCTTTCAGGATCAGCGGCTCGCCCAGGAGGCGGCAGAGGCCGGCGCCGGGCTCGTCATCCTGGCCAACAAATGGGATGAAGCCGACGCCGAGGAGCGGGCGGCCACCCTGGCGTCCATCGGCGATCGGCTGGCGTTTGCCCACTGGGCGCCGGTTCTCACGATGTCGGCCAAAACCGGCTCCAAGATCGGGCGCATCGGCGACGCAGTACGCCTCTCGCTCGAGAACCGGCAAAAACGGATCCCCACCGGCGAACTCAATCGGCTCGTCCGGCAGTGGCAGCAAGTGCATCCGCCTCCGGTGCGCAAGGGCCGGCGTCCCAAGATCCTGTACGCGGTTCAGTCCGGTATCGACCCACCCGAGATCGTCCTCATGGTGTCGGGCGGTGAGCTGGGAGCCGACTATCTTCGGTACCTGGAAGGCAAGGTGCGAGAGCACGACGACTACACAGCGACCCCGGTATGGATCACCCCGCGCAGCCGACAGAGCCGACCCGGCCGAAACTGAACCTGCCCCCCTCCGAGCCCGCCGCCGAAGAACCGACGCCGCTCGGGTTCAAGGTGATCGCCGGCCTCGCGATCGCCTATGTGATACTGCGCATCATCCAAATGGTGGGATGGAGCATCGACTGGCTGCGGGGCCTCGGCTGATGCTCGAGGCCTACGCCCGAGTCGCAAAAGCGATCGGTGACCGGCCATGGTTTAGGCCCATCTCGCGAGGTCTGGTTCCCGTCCTCGACAAAGTTCTGGTGCCGCTCGGTCTGCGATCCACGCCGTGGCCGACGCTGGTGCTCGCCACCATCGGGCGCAAATCCGGGGAGGAACGCAAAGCACCGTTGTTCTATGTAGAAGTTGACGGGGGAGTGGCGGTTCCCGCCACCAACTACGGGGGCGCAGAACCCAACTGGTCCAAGAACCTCCGCGCCAATCCGCGTTGCCAGGTCACGCTCGACCGACAGACGACCCACCGCATCGCCCGTCCGGCTGCCGAAGAGGACGAGGACGCCATCTTCCAGCGCTTTGCCGACTTCTACCCGGTGTACGACGTGTATCGGGAGCGAGCCGGTCGAGACATTCCGATCTGGATCCTGGAGCCGGCGCCGTCGGGTTGAGTCGATCTCGTGACTCGAAACGACAAGTCCCTCACTCCGTTCGAGCGTCGAGTCACGGATGCCCTACTGGCGGGCGACCTCCCGGCATTGGATGTCTTGCGAAAACAGGCTGCCGGCTGCTCGGCGTGGCGTCGGCGGGTGGTGGACGACAGCGCCGCTGGTCGGACCGGCTGTGTTCGTCCTGACACGCGCGATCTTGCCGTTCTCGAGCACAGGTTGAAGGGGCATCGGTAAGCGCTATCGATATCGCCCGGATGATGTCTCAAGCGGCACCGAAAACCTGTCGATTCTCTCGGGAGGATCAGGCAGCGTGTGGAGCTCTTCCATGGCCTACGAGGCAGCCCATTCTTACAACCGACTTTCTGACGGCCCTGCCCCGGCCGGTCCAGTGTTTCGGCAGGCGGCAGTTGCCGAGCTGAGCCAGCGCGCCCTCAGTGGAAACGACGTCGACGGCCTCCTTGATCTGGCCACTCAGCGGGTATGTGAATCTCTCGGGGTCGAATATGCAGGAGTACTCCATCAGCCCGGACCGGGTCAGCCCCTGGTCCTGGTAGCCGGATGTGGCTGGTCCGACAGCGTGCGGGTGGGGGGTATCACGATCACGTCCGGCGACAATTCACAAGCGGGATGGGCACTTCGCCATCATCGGCCCGCCATCGTCGAGGATCTGAGAACCGATGGACGCTTCGGCCGTGAGACGCTGCTGAGCGCGCATGGCATCGTCAGCGGCATCTGTGTCGCAATACCGGGCGGCGACGAGACATACGGCGTGCTGGTCGCACATTCGGTGCGACCCCGTTCCTTCGACTCCGAGGACGAGGACGTTCTCGTCTCGATTGCGAACATCATCGGCAGTGCAATCCGCAACGCCCGGTCGCGGGCAGAACTCGAGCGGCACGCTGCTGCCCAGGAACAGCAGATTCGATTCCAGGAAGCCATCGCCACCTGCGCCCGAACACTGTTGTCGAGCAAAGGCGAGCATCGACTTGAACGCGCGATCGAGGCATTGCTGTCGGCTACGCAGGCGTGCTATGTCTTCGTCGAGCGCAATGTGAGCGATCGCGAACTCGGACTCTGCTCGCAGATGGTGGCCGAAGTCGCCGCTCAACACGTCCACACCGAGGGGATCGATGACTATTGGAGCCTGGTTCCGTGGTCCCGGATGCCCACGTCTCGCAGGCGGCTCGAGCGTGGAGAGCCCTTCCTCTTGATCCCCGAGGAGCTCGACGGGCCCGAATTCGAGCAGTACTCGCTGGCCCCCCATCCGCTGAAAAGCGAGCTGGATATTCCGATCTTCATCGATGACGAGTGGGCCGGTTTGATCGGTTTCTCCGACATGGAGACCCCGCGGAAATGGAACCAAGAAGACCTCTCCCTATTGACAATCGCGGCAACCATGATCGGCGCGTTTTGGGAACGGGAGCAGGCTCGAGATTCTCTCGAGGAACTCATTCGCTCGAAGGACGAATTTCTGGCCACCGTGAGCCACGAGCTTCGCACTCCGCTCACGGCGGTCGTCGGGTTCGGGGAAGTGCTCCGGGACTCGGGGGGCAAACTGACATCCGAGGAACGCGGTGAGTTTCTCGAACGGGTGGTGCAGCAGGGAACCGACCTGACGAACATCGTCAACGACCTGCTGGTTGCAGCCAAAGCCGATATCGGCAAGCTCCAGGTGGTGCAGGTGCGGATCGATCTGCGCGCCCAGGCCGCCCAGGTACTGGAGTCGTTTGAGAGCGATCAAATCGTCAACGTCGATTTGTCCGGCGGGGCGGTTCGGGCGGTGGGAGACCCGGACCGGGTCCGCCAGATCATTCGCAACTTCGTGTCAAACGCTCTCCGCTACGGCGGCGACACGATCCTGGTGAGCGTCCGGAGCAGCGGATCGATGTCGAGCGTGATCGTGTGCGACAACGGGGACCCGATACCCGAGGAGGACCGTGAACGGATATTCGAACCGTACGAGCGGGCGCACGACGCCAAAGGCGTGACCGGATCCCTCGGTCTCGGCCTCGCCATCTCCCGGCAACTCGCCCGCCTGATGGGCGGGGATGTGACCTACCGATATGCAGATGGCGAGAGCATCTTCGAGTTGAGCCTGCCGCAAGCACCCTGATCGGCCGATCGAACTCAGCCGTCGCCTTGTGCGCCGACCCCGGCCACTACCATTCACCCCTACTCGACAACGGGCTGTGGCGCAGCTTGGTAGCGCACTTGACTGGGGGTCAAGAGGTCGCTGGTTCAAATCCAGTCAGCCCGACCACGGTGATGCATGCTCCGGCAGGCCGTCCAGGCCGCCCGCACCATCGGCACCGGCCGGCACCGCCGGTACCGCCGACGTCACGCTGAGCGTTCGAGTAACTTTCTGGAGGGAACACAGCCGGTGTCGGATGAGCCGCGGACTCGCGCCTCGTCCCTGCCGGCAATCGGGACCGCCGAACCACGGTCTGTTGCGCGGATCTGATCGGTGATGACGGAGACGGAGTGAAACCGCTGTGAGTGGGATCAAGGCCACGTGCCAGGCCTGTGGTGATGTCGATCTGCAGGCTGCTGATGTGTGGGTGGAACGCGACCCGAGGGGCAGACGCGGTGAGTGCAACTTTGACTGTCCGCGGTGTGGTTCGCACCAACGACTGACGGTTACGGCTGACGAAGTCACCGTTCTCTTGAGGTATGGCGCACGCCAACCGCCTTCCTCCGCCGACCAATCCGCGCCAGAGCAGCCGGTGGCGACGGAATCACCGGAATCACCGGAATCACCGTTTGCCCGATGCCTCCATTGCTCAGGCGCGTTTGTGGCCAGACAGGAAGACAGCGACGGCCAGTTCTGCTCTGCCGAATGTGCATTCGCGGAGGGATCTGCTGGGAAGAGCAGGCAACGGAGGCCGAAGCACATCGTGTGCCGTCACTGCGGAGAGCTGGGGGAGGTCAAGCCCAGGGGGCCCGTCCCCCTCTACTGCTCTGCCGAATGCCGGATTGAGAATCGCAGGTCTGGCCCGCGCTCGATAGCCCGAGATGCAGTGGGGTTCGCCGGCCAGAAGCCCGCCAGTGCAATCCGCAGTGACGTGCGAAGCACGCGACCGAAGACACCACAAGCCGAAGATGCAGCCCTCTCAGATTCAGGCAAAGAGGTGGCCGGTCGGCGTGGCGTCGTGTCCGATCTCCGGCTCTTGCGCCGCTCGCTTCGCGAGGCAAGACCGTACCGGATGCGCATCACTGCGTATCTGATTCTGAGCCTGCTCTCGGCCCCGCTGGCGCTCTTGACACCGGTGCCCCTCGCCATCGCAGTCGACAGTGCCCTCGGATCAGAGCCTCTTCCGCGCTTCATCGACGCCCTCCTACCGAGCTCGATGACGGAATCAACCACCGGGATACTCGTGGTAGCAGCAGGATTGCTGGTCGTCATCGCCCTGCTCTCCGCCGCTCAAGAACTCGGCACGACGTTTCTCCAGGCATCCACCGGCGAAAAGCTCACGTTGAGCTTTCAGAGCAAGCTCCTGACGCACGTGCAGCGGCTTTCATTTGCGTTTCACGACGCCCGCGGAACGGCGGATTCCATTTACCGCATTCAAAACGATGCGAGAGCGATTCAAAACATCGCCATCAAAACGTTGATTCCCGTGGTGACGGCGTTCGTCACTCTCGCATCGATGCTCGTCATCATCTTCCGCATCGACCTGCGCCTCGCCCTGGTTGCTCTCGGCATCTCACCAATGCTGTTCCTGTACACGCGGTTGTACCGCCGGCGTATGCGTCCGAGATACAAGGAAGCCCATCGGCTCGAAAGCTCGGCACTCAAGGTGGTACAAGAGGTGCTGACCTCCCTCCGGGTCGTCAAAGCGTTCGGGCGCGAGGACGAAGAACAAGAACGCTTTGTCAGCAAGAGCAGCGAAGGAGTCGAAGCCCGGATCAGCCTCACCGTTGGCGAAGGGGCGTTCTCGCTTCTCGTGAATCTCACCACCGCCGTGGGAACCGCGCTCGTGCTGTTCGTGGGCGTGAACGGCGTGAGAGACGGTTCGCTCACGCTTGGAGCGCTTCTCCTGGTGCTGAGCTATCTGGGTCAGCTGTACGGGCCACTGAAGACTCTGAGCAACCGGAGCGCAAGTGTGAATCGACAACTGGCCGGCGCCGAACGGGCGTTTGAGTTGTTGGATGAAATTCCGGACGTTGCCGAACGTCCCAACGCCAAACCGATCAAGAGGGCCAGGGGTCACATCGAGTTTCGGAACGTGTCCTTCTCGTACGACCGCCAGGCCCAGGTTCTCGGGAATGTCTCCGTGGAGGTTCCGGCAGGTACGAAGGTGGGCTTGGCCGGGAGGACCGGTGCCGGCAAGACGACGTTCGTGAGCTTGCTCGCCCGTTTCTACGATCCGGTCAGGGGCATCGTCTTCCTCGACGGAACGGACTTGCGCAATTACCGCTTACGCGACCTGAGGGCACAGTTCACGATCATGCTTCAGGAGCCGGTGCTTTTCTCTACCTCGATCGCCAACAATGTCGCCTACGCCCGTCCGCGGGCGACGTTCGACGAGATCGTGGCGGCTACCCGGATGGCGGGAGCCCACGAATTCGTTTCGGCTCTCCCGGACGGTTACGACACCCTGGTCGGGGAGAGAGGGATGACGCTTTCGGGGGGAGAACGACAACGCTTGTCACTGGCGCGGGCATTCCTCTACGACGCGCCGATTCTCATACTCGACGAGCCGACGAGCTCGGTCGATATCGCAACCGAGGCCGCCATTCTCGAGGCGATGGACAAGCTCATGGAAGGCCGGACCACCTTCATGATCGCCCATCGCCGCGAGACGCTGGAGCGCTGCGACTTCATCCTGGAGTTCGAAGACGGGGTGATTGTCCCCAGGCCGGTCCGGGCCGAAGCGGGTCGCCTGTCCAGCCAAACGGCCCAGACGCCGCGCTGACTCGCGGCCGCCTCAGGTGCCGGTGATCAGGGACTCAGCACGTCGGACCAGCTTCGCTACTTTCGTGGGTGGGTACCTCCTTGCGACGCTCTTGCTGAGCCACTCCACGGTGCGGTGAAGCCGCAAACCGCTGATGATGCGCTCCATCGACTCGCGATCCGGAAGGGGAACGCCATGGGCCTCTGCCGCCAACCGATAGGCGTGGTGCAGACGGTCCTGCACATGAGCATCTGCCCAGTCCGTGAAGTATGCCAGGTCGAATAGCGGACTCCCCGCGGCCGCCAGTTCCCAGTCGATGGCGGTGACCCGCAACGGATCGGCGGATGCATCCACGAAGACGTGCCACGGAATGTACCCGCCATGGACCAGAGAGCGCGGCTGCGTCGCCAGGAGCTCCACGACCGGCTCGTAGCGATCCAACAACTCCCCAAACCTCCCGACAGAAGCCGGTGAGATCAACGCAACCTGCCTCCGGGCCTCCTCGACGGGTGATGAGAAGAACGCGGTGTCATGCCGAGGGAGTTCCGTGTCTGCACCCACCAGAGCGGGATGGGAAAGGAACCGGGACTGCATCCGGGCAAGCCAGGCGACCGCCTCAACGGCGAGTTGATCGGCCGGGTTCTCGATGACGGTACCCTCGACGAACTCCAGCACCAGCCAACATCGGCCCGTTGATCGATTGCGGTGAACGGCCAGGAGTTGGGCTGTGCCGAGATCCGCT
>JBFIPU010000030.1:0-26716 GCA_041609995.1 Acidimicrobiia bacterium | reverse complement strand
GTCGATGCCGCCCGGGCCGCACAGGATGAGTTCCGCCACTGGTCGGCGTTCGAACGGGCCCAGGTCTGCTTGGACATCGCGAGCGCCATCGAGCCGCTGGTGGAAGAGATCGCCCGCATCCAGACGCTCGAGCAGGGCAAGCCCTACCACGCCGAATCGCTGGACGACATCGCCGAGGCCAACCAGTACTTCTACAACGCGGCCGAGGATGTCAAGCGACTGAGCGGCGAGGTGATTCCCACCTCCGACCGCAACAAACGCATGTTCACGTTCCACCGGCCGGTGGGGGTGTGGGCGGCCATCACGCCGTGGAACTTCCCGGTCACGATTCCGCTCGAATACGTCGGCCCCGGGCTCGCCGCCGGCAACGCGGTGATCGTCAAACCCCCGCTCCACACCAGCTGGGCGTTGCTCAAGCTGGCCGAGGCCTTCGATGCCGCCGGGCTTCCCAAGGGCCTGGTGTCGATCATTCCCGGCGAGGGAGACGTCGGCGAGATGCTGGTCACCCATGACGGCGTGGACGCCATCGGGTTCACCGGCTCATCGGCCACCGGTCGCCGGATCATCAGCCAGATGGGCATCAAGCGATCGATCATGGAAATGTCGGGAAACGGGCCCACCATCGTGACCGAAGACGCCGACGTCGCCGCCGCCGCCGAGGCCGCCGTCTACGGCGCCTACTACAACGCCGGCCAGGTGTGCTGTGCGACCGAACGGGTGATCGTCGTGGACGCCGTCCATGACGAATTCGTCGAGGCCAGCCTCAAGGCGGCCGAAGTGGTGAAGCTGGGCGATCCGTTCGCCGAGGACACCAACATGGGGCCCCTCAACAACGAGGCGACGGCCCAGAAGATGGACCGGCACATGGCCGACGCCCGCGAGCGGGGAGCCGAGGTCCTCGTGGGCGGTGGGCGGGTAGCGGGGTTTCCCACCGACCTCTACTACGACTTCACGATCGTGGACCGGGTGCCAGAAGACAGCCAGGTCTCCCAGGAGGAATCGTTCGGCCCGGTACTGCCGATCTTGACGGCCAAGGACGACCAGGATGCCGTCGGAGTGGCCAACCGCTCCCGCCTCGGTCTGCAAGCCGCCGTCTTCACGCGCAGCCTCTCAAAGGCCTTCTGGTATGCGGACCGCATCCGCTCCGGGACGGTGGTCGTCAACGACTCGACCGATTTCTGGGAGACCTTCCAGCCATTCGGAGGGGCAGCCGGGACCGACACCGGCTGGGGCCGGGGCCGGCTGGTGGAATTCACCGATCTGCAGACGGTGGTTCTGGACCTCGACCTGTCGGATTGAAGACCCGCTGCTTCGTCAACGGCTCCGTCTGGGTTGGCAACGCTGCCCGCTCACGCGCGGAAGCCATCGCCGTCGAGGGCGACCGGATCCTGGTGGTGGGCAGCAGCACCGACGTGCTCGACCGAGCCGGACCGGGTTCCGAAGTGGTCGACCTGGGCGGCCGGTTTCTTTGCCCGGGGTTTCAGGATGCCCATGTCCATCCCGTGCAAGGGGGTCTGCAAACGCTGGCCTGCGACCTGAGTGGCGCCCACGATCGCCAAAGCGCCGTGGCGCACATCGCCGAGTACGTGGCCGCCCATCCCGACATCGAGTTCGTCCTCGGAGCCGGGTGGCTGTATCCGTGGTTTGAAGGAGGCAACCCCTCGGCAGCGGATCTCGATGCCGTGACCGCCGGCAAGCCCGCCTACCTGATCGGCGCCGACGGACACAGCGGGTGGGCCAACACCGCCGCTCTGGCGATCGCCGGCATCGACGCCTCTACTGCCGACCCGAGCGACGGGCGCATCGAGCGAAGATCGGACGGTGGCCCGCAAGGAACACTCCACGAGGGAGCGATGGAGCTGGTCGAACGCGTCGCACCTGACCCGACCCCGGTTCAGCTTCGAGCCGGACTTCTGGCCGGCCAGCAAACGTTGTTCGCGGCGGGTGTCACCGCCTGGCAGGACGCCTGGGTGAGCGAGGCCACCCACGAGGCCTACATCGCTCTGGCCGGCAGCGGCGAGTTGAAGGCTTCGGTGCGAGGAGCGGTCTGGTGGGACCGGGAGCGGGGTCTGGAACAGCTCGACGAGATCATCGAGCTCAGCCTGCAGACCGCCGGCCGCTACGTGCCCAAGACGGTCAAGCTCATGCTCGATGGGGTCTGTGAGAACTACACCGCGGCCCTACTGGCCGATTACACCGACGCCACGGGCGCGCCGACCGGCAATCGCGGCCTGGACTTCATCGATCCGGGCGAACTGCCCGGCATCGTCACCGCCATCGACGCCGCCGGGCTCCAGTGCCATTTTCACGCCTTGGGTGACCGGGCAGTGCGGCAGGCACTGGACGCGGTCGCAGCCGCCCGGACGGCCAACGGATGGAACGAGCTGCGCCCGCATCTGGCGCACCTCCAGGTCGTCCACCCGGACGATGTCGTGCGATTCCGGCCTCTGGGGGCGTCCGCCAACATCCAGCCGCTGTGGGCCTGCCCGGAGCCGGCGTTGATGGATCTGACCCTCCCGTATCTGCAGGAGGAGCAGCAGGCACACCACTACCCGTTCGCATCCCTGGAGAACAGCGGTGCGGTGATGGCGATGGGAAGCGACTGGCCGGTGTCGAGTCCCGACGTGATGGCCCAGGCGGCAGTGGCCGTGAACCGGTCGGTGGAACCGGGCGGGGAGCGCTTCTTGCCGGATCAGCGTCTCGGGCTGGGAACCGTCCTGGCGGCCTTCACAGCCGGCTCCGCATATGTCAACCACCTCGATCACGAAACGGGCACACTGGCCCCTGGCTTCCGGGCCGATATCGTGATTCTCGACCAGGACCCGTTTTCGCTTGCGTGGTGTGGTGACGTGGCTGTAGACATGACAGTGGTAGGAGGAGAAACCGTGTACCAGAGGTCGAGCTGATGGCCGAATCGGCCGTTCACCTGGAAGGCGTCACCAAACGATTCGGTGATCTGGTGGCGGTGGACGACATCGACCTCGATATCGGAGACGGCGAGTTCTTCTCCCTGCTGGGGCCCTCGGGTTGCGGCAAAACCACCACGCTGAGGATGATCGCCGGTTTCGAGTATCCCACCGAGGGCAGCATCAAGATCCATGGACGGGAAGTGGGCCTCGAACCACCGGACCTGCGGCCCGTCAACACGGTTTTCCAGAGCTACGCCCTCTTTCCTCACATGAATGTGGCCGAGAACGTCGGGTTTGGGCTGCTCATGAAGAAGGTGCCCGGCTCCGAGATCGAGGAACGCGTTCGGCGTTCCCTCGACCAGGTGCAACTCGGGCACCGGGCCGATGCCCTGCCGGAACAGCTCTCGGGGGGACAGCAGCAGCGGGTGGCGCTGGCCCGGGCCCTCGTCAACGAGCCCGAAGTGCTGCTGCTGGACGAGCCGCTGGGGGCGCTCGACCTCAAGCTCCGGCAGGCGATGCAGATCGAGCTGAAGGAGCTCCAGGAACGGGTGGGAATCACGTTCATCTACGTCACGCACGACCAGGAGGAGGCGCTCACCATGTCGGACCGGCTGGGCGTGATGAACGAGGGATCATTGCTCCAGGTCGGCACTCCCACCGACATCTACGAGCATCCGCAGTCGCGCTTCGTGGCCGACTTCATCGGCGAGATCAACCTGCTCGATGGCGTGGTGTCCAATGGCGCCGTCACGCTGGGGGGTGGTTACGTGCTACCCCTGGACCACGCGGTGGCGGCCGGCACCCCGGTCAACGTGGCGCTCCGGCCCGAACAGCTCCGCATCAGCCGGTCCGACGATCAGGTGCCGGACGGGGCCAGCCGGGTGGAGGGCACGATCGGCCGCCGGGTGTATTTCGGCGAGTCCTACTACTACGAGGTGTCCACACCGGCCGGGCTTCTCGACGTTCGGCAGGAGAACCGGCCCGGCCTCGCCCTATTGGAGCCGGGGGAGCGGGTGGTCGTGTACTGGGATCCGAGCTCGGCGGCGGTCTTGGAAACATGACCGTCGTCCTCACCCCCGAAGACCAGCACCCCCCCGAAGAGATGACGGTCGGTGGCGGGGGCCTCGAGGCCGAGGCGGAAGCCGCCGAGCGACGCCGCGGCTTTCTGTTGGGACTCCCGGCAATGCTCTACCTGCTGCTCCTGTTCGTGGTCCCGTTCTTCATCGTGGGCATCTACTCCTTTGCCACCCGCTCGCCGACGGGAAGCACCCGGCTGAGCGACTGGAACCTCGGTTCGTACGAAAAACTGCTCGATCCGCTCGTCGTCAGCATCGTGTGGCGGTCGGCCTGGATCGCCTTGCTCACCACAATCCTCTGCCTCGCCGTGGCATATCCATTCGCCTATTACATCGCCACCCGCAGCCGGGCGGTCCGCAACATCTTGCTCGTGTTCGTGATGATTCCGTTCTGGTCCAACTTCCTCATCCGCACCTATGCCTGGCGCTTTCTGCTCGGCTCCGACGGGCCCATCGCCCTCGCCAGCGAGGCCATGGGTCTCGGGACTCTGCGGGTCCTGTTCACACCGGTGGCCGTGATGATCGGTCTCATCTACGGGTTTCTGCCCTTTATGATCCTGCCGCTGTATGCCGCCATCGAACGAATGGATTGGCGGCTGGTGGAGGCGGCCCGCGATCTATATGCCGATGGGTGGACGGCGTTCCGCAAAGTCACGTTGCCGCTGACCCGGCCCGGCATCCTGGCCGGCTCGCTTCTGGTGTTCGTCCCCAGCTTCGGTGCGTATGTGACCCCCGAGATCCTCGGGGGAGCCAAGACCGTGATGCTCGGCTCCTACGTCGTGCGGCAGTTCCAGCAAGCGCGCAACTGGCCGTTCGGCTCGGCCCTGTCGATCGTGATCATGATCATCATGCTGGCGGCCCTGATCGCCCGCCAGCGGGGTGGAGCCCGCGAGCTATGAGGTTCGGCATTCGCCCCGGCAGCCTGCTCGAAAAAGCTCTGGCCGGCAACGCCTGGTTTGTCTACGCCTTCTTCTACCTGCCGATCATCACCCTGGTCATCTTCTCGTTCAACGCCTCGTCGCGGGTAGGGATCTGGGGTGGCTTCTCAACCACCTGGTACGCCAACATCTTCTCCAACCCCGAGGTGTGGGATGCACTGAGGAACTCGCTGGTCGTCGCGGCGATCTCCACAGTGATCTCGACGATCATCGGCACGGCCGCGGCATTGGCGATCGATCGGTACCGGTTTCGGGGCAATCGCACATTGGACGGGTTGCTCTACCTGCCCATCATCATTCCCGATGTCACGATGGCGGTGATGATGCTCTTGTTCTTCGCCCGGGTCTTCGCCCTGGTCGATACGTTCGGCCCCCGCCTGTCACTGGGTATCGGCACGATCGCCCTCAGCCACATCGCGTTCAACATCTCCTTCGTGGCCGTCGTCGTACGGGCCCGGCTGGGACAATTGGACAAGAGCCTGGAGGAGGCAGCTCGCGACCTCTACGCCGACCGGTGGCAGACGTTCCGCCGAGTGACCCTTCCTCTGATCATGCCGGGTGTGCTGGGCGGGGCGCTCCTGGCCCTCACCCTGTCACTGGACGATGTGGTGGTGACTTCCTTCGTCGCCGGGCCCGGTTCGACCACGCTGCCGGTGTACGTCTTCGGCCTCGTGCGTCGAGGCGTGTCGCCCGCGATCAATGCGCTGTCGACGGTTATGCTGATCGCGTCCATCGCCCTCGTGGCCGGGTCGCTGCTGGTGCAGCGGGGTCCCGGACGATCAACGGAAATGGCGCGCGAGTAGACGCACACAACGAGAAGACAAACGCACAAACGAACCACTTGCGCACAGGCACACGCATCTGGGTGCGACGAACAACCATGCCAAACCCATACTGGATCTGAGGAGGAGACAGTCATGAAATCCCGCTCTTGGAGAATCACCGCCGCGTTGCTGGCGTTGTCGCTGGTGGCGGCGGCGTGCGGTGACGGCGGGGCGGAGGGAGACCTCAACGCCCAGGCCGCCAACTGCGAGCCCGGCCAGACCGACGGTGACCTCTCTTTCTACAACTGGACCGAATACATGGATCCCGATCTCATCACAGAGTTCGAGGAGCAGTACGGGATCTCGGTCGAGTACACCGAGTACGAATCGAACGAGGCGATGTTGGCCCAGGTCGAGGCCGGCGGCGCCGTGTATGACCTCGTCATCCCCTCCGACTACATGGTCGACACGATGCGCCAGGAAGGCCTGCTGGTCGAGATCAACCGCGACGCCGTCCCCAACGCCAAGAACCTGGGAGCGGCATTCCAGAACCCGCCGTATGACCCTGAAGGCAAGTTCTCGCTGGCCTATCAGTGGGGTACGACCGGCATCGGCGTGAGTTATGCGGCGCTCGAGGCTCTCGGCATGGAAGACGAGCCGAGCTGGTCCATGATCTTCGACCCGGAGGTCTCCAGCCAGTTCCAGGGGCGCATCTCCCTTCTCGACGACGCGGTAGAGGCCAACGCGGCCGCCCTCAAGTACCTGGGCTACTCGATCGTGGACGTGATCGACAACAACAACACCCAGGCCCTGGAAGAGGCAGGTGCGTTGCTGAAGGCCACCAACGAGCGACTGGCGAAATACGACTCGGTGAACTTCGGAGACGACCTGGTCAACGGCGAGGTCGACATCGCCCACGGCTGGTCCGGTGGGTTCTTCCTCTCCTTCGACGAGGCCGACGCCTGGGAGGACTATGCGTATGTCATCCCGAAGGAAGGCGGCGTCCGGTGGGTGGACAACATGTCCATACCGACGACCGCCCAGGCGGTGTGCTCCGCCCACACGATGATGGATTTCCTGCTCGACGCCGAGCGGGGCGCCCAGCTCACCAACTGGACGTTCTACGCCAGCCCCAACGAGGCGGCGAACCCGTTCATCACCGAGGACATCACCTCGGACCCGGCGATCTATCCGCCGCCCGAGGTCGAGGCCAATTTGGAGCTGATCCCCAACACCGGTGATCTCGCCCTGGTGATCCAGGACAACTTCACCGCTGCCAAGGGCTGAATCGAACGAACCCCCGGGCCAATGCGTCCGGGGGTTCTTCGCGCGGCGGGGCGTCGGCATCCTCGACGACCGCTGCCGGCCAGAGCTCTTCGGGGTCCGGTCGCTTGTGACCGCCGCCTCTACGATCGCGTCAGATCGCTGCTACCTTCTTGTTGCCGAGAGAGGTGGTGAGCGAGCGGCACCCGCTGGACTTCTAGCCCGGCGGGTGCCGCAGGCACACCGTCCACACCCGGCCTTCCCGTTCGCAACACGCCCACGCCAACCCCTGTGTGTTTCTCGCGTGCCGCGCGGCAGCCGCGCGGCACCGATGACGCCGTTGACCCTCCCGACAGGGTCCGTCGCCCCTGGTCGAGCCCGGCACCGCCCGCTACGCTCGCGTCGGAAAGGAGCGCGTCGTGAAATACATCAGATGGTTCGAGGAGATCGGGTCGGCCGACGTGGGGTCGGTGGGAGGCAAGAATGCCTCACTGGGCGAGATGTACTCACATCTGACGCAAGAAGGCGTGGCGGTCCCGAACGGCTTTGCGACCACAGCTGACGCCTACCGGATGTTTCTCGACGAAAACGGGCTGCACCAGCCGATCGCGGCGCTGCTGGCCGGGCTGTCGGAAGACAACCTGGCCCCGGTCGCCACTCAGGTCCGCGATCTCATCCTCGCTGGTCGCTTCTCCGCCGACTTCGAGCAGCAGGTGGTGGACGCCTATCGTCGCCTGGGAGGCGATCGTCATCCGGTGCCGGTGGCCGTGCGGTCGTCCGCCACCGCCGAGGACCTGCCCACCGCCTCGTTTGCCGGCCAGCAGGAGTCGTTCCTGATGGTGGTCGGAGACGCACCGCTGCTGCATTCGGTGAAGAAGGCGTTTGCCAGCCTGTTCACCGCCCGCGCCATCAGCTACCGCCAGGACATGGGGTTCGACCACATGGCGGTGGCGTTGTCAGCGGGTGTGCAGCACATGGTGAGGTCTGATTCCGGCGTCAGCGGCGTCATGTTCACGCTGGACCCGGACAGCGGGTTCCGAGATGTGATCGTGATCAACTCGATCTGGGGGCTGGGCGAGAACATCGTCCAGGGCCGTTCCACCCCCGACGAGTTCCACATCCACAAGCCAACCATGCGCAAGGGTCATGCCTCCATCATCCGGTCCAGCATTGGGGCGAAAGAGCTCACCATGCGCTACAGCGAGGAAGGCCACCGCATCGTAAATGAGCCGACCCGCTCGGAGTTGCGCGCCGTTCGCACGCTCAAAGCCGCCGAGATCATGCAACTGGCACAGTGGGGCGAGGTGATCGAGCGCCACTACACCGAGCGCACCGGCGTGGACATGCCGATGGACATCGAATGGGCCAAGGACGGCATCACGGGACAGTTGTTCGTGGTCCAGGCCCGGCCCGAAACGGTCCACAGCCAGGCCGCCAAGGGTTTGATCCGCCAGTACCAGATCACCGGCACCGGCCCGGTGCTCACGACAGGTATCGCGATCGGCTCGGCGGCGGCGACCGGGATCGCCCGCGTCGTCGATGACCCGGGCGATATCGACCGGGTGGCGACCGGCGACGTGCTCGTCACCTCGACCACCGATCCGGACTGGGAACCCATCATGAAGAAGGCGGCCGCCATCGTCACCGAGCACGGCGGCCGCACCGCCCACGCCGCAATCGTGGCCAGAGAACTCGGGATCCCTGCCATCGTCGGAGCGTCGGGAGCTCGCCGTGGGGTCCCGGGTGGTGAAGCGATCACCGTCTCCTGCGCCGAGGGCGCCGTCGGCAAAGTGTATGAAGGAGCCGTACCGTTCACCGTCGAGGAGATCGACCTGGATGCCCTGCCCACCACCCGGACGCAGATCATGGTGAACCTGGGCGATCCGGATCAGGCCTACACCCTCGGCATGCTGCCGGTGGCGGGGGTCGGGCTCGCCCGCATGGAGTTCATCCTTGCCAATGCCGTGCAGGTCCATCCGATGGCGCTCCTGGAGTATGCGACCCTGACCCGCGAGGAGCAGCGCGCCATCGACGACATCACCCACGGCTTCGAGAGCCGGGGGCAGTTCTTCGTACATGCGCTGAGCGAAGGGATCGCCACAATCGCCGCCGGCTTCTACCCCCGCCCGGTGATACTCCGATTCTCAGACTTCAAGACCAACGAGTATCGCAACCTCGTGGGCGGATCCAGCTTCGAGCCGTACGAGGAAAACCCGATGATCGGCTGGCGAGGAGCAAGCCGGTACGTTGACCCCTCCTACCAGCCCGCCTTCGAAATGGAGGCCGAGGCCGTCCTGCGCGTTCGACAAGTATTGGGATTGAAGAACCTCCACGTCATGGTTCCCTTCTGCCGCAGCCCCGAGGAGGGCCAGGCGGTGCTCGACCTGCTCGGCAAGCACGACTTGCGGCGAGGAGAGGATGGTCTGCAAATCCTCGTCATGGCAGAGCTTCCCTCCAACGTCCTCAACGCAGCCGCCTTCGCCGAGCTCTTCGACGGCTTCTCCATCGGGAGCAACGACCTCACCCAGCTGACGCTCGGCGTCGATCGCGACTCCGAGCGCGTGGCCCACGCCTTCAACGAGCTCGATCCGGCTGTGATGCGGGCATGCGCCATGCTCCTCGAAGCCGCCCACGCCGCCGGCAAACCGGTCGGCATCTGTGGGCAGGCCCCCTCCGACTATCCGGAGTTTGCCGAGTTCCTGGTCGAACGCGGCATATCGTCACTGAGCCTGAACCACGACGCCCTGCTCACGACCGTAGCCCGAGTGGCCGAGCTGGAGGCCAAACTGATCCGGCAGTGAGACCGGAACGTCTCTCCGAGGATTGCCGCCCGCAGGGATGCACCGGCGGATACAGCGATCGGCGAGCAGGATGAAGAACAGTGGGTCGACCTCAACGCCCCACCAGACCGGCCAGGCCGAGTCCCACGCATCCCAGCGCGTCCCGGGGATCGGCGACGGCCGCCGACCACAGTTGGTCGATCTTCACGAGGACGAGCACCTGGTCGAAGCCCGGCGGGTTGCGGGCGTTCATGGCCGGAGGAGCGCCCCCCTCCGCCGGAAGCGGCTTCGGGTGATCACAGCCGGGGCATCGCCTGGGTTCCATCACCACCGTTTCGGCACGCGCTCCGCTCCCTGGAAGGCCGCAACGCGGGTACGAGCCGGTAGTTTCTGCCCGTGAGTTCCTTCCGCTTCTATGACAACCGTGAGAAGTACCTGCTGTTCGTCACCACCACGACGGAAAAGGAGGCGATTGCCCGGCGGGTCGGGCAGGAGTTGGAGCGGCTGGATCCGACGCCGCCGGCGCTGAAGATCTTTGACGCCGGGATGGGCGACGCCACCGTGCTCGGAAGCGTGCTGGAAGAGATGCATTGGCGCTTCCCGACCATCCCACACTACGTCGTGGGGAAAGAGATCAGCATGGAGGACACCCGAATCGGTCTGTCGAAGCTGGATGCCCGTTTCGCCGAGCATCCCGAGACCGTGCTGGTCATCACGAACCTCTATTACCGCGAGGCTCCGATGGTGGCACCGGGCGACCCGTCTGGCCTCCAGTGGTGGGACATTCCGCTGACGGGAACCACGGCTCACGAGTTCGCCTCCCAGCTGCGAAACCTGGGCGACGTGGTCAAGGAGGGCTGGCAGACCGAGAGTGAGACGCCCGGCGGAGCTCTGCGATACCTGCGGCCGGCCGTAGTCGTGCTGTACCGGGAGGATCACGCTTTCGCCCTCGACCACATCATTCCCCGTCAGGGATCGGCCGCTGGCGATTTCGACCTGGTGATTGCGGCCCAGCCATTCCGCAGTCGCACGCCGGTCCAATTCAAGGTGGACCGAGTGCTCGAACCGATGGCGCGCGCCCTCGGCCCGCGAGGACGGATGGTTGTCGTCCAGTCCACCGGTCTGGACCCCGGGATGGAGATCATCGAATCCGTCTGGCCCGGCGAGCAACCATTCTCGACCCCCCGCCACCTTCTCGTGGAGCATCTGGACCGCGTCCTCAACGCCGGCGGGCCGGCGTTCGCCTTCGAGGGAATGGGCGACTCCGAAGCCCTGTTCCGATATGAGATGCACGCTCTGCCCGAAGACGTCGATGGCCGGATCGGGACCTCCATGTTGCTGGCCGCCTGGAATGCAGCCGTGTATGTGGCTCAGATCGACGCCGGGCGGGTCAACGACGTGCTGAAATCTGGCGCCTATCTCGACGCAACAGAGGAGGTCTTGCATCGACACGGAGGACTGTGGTTCCAGGATGAGTCGTTCGTGGTGACACGGGTGGGGACTTCGTGAGCAGCGACACGCACGAGGACGACCCCCGGCCGGTCGACGAGGCTCTCACGGGCCTGGCACATGCCCAGATGCCGTTCGCCTTGATGCTGGGGCTCGAGATCGTCGAAGGCAGCCCGCAACGGGTCGTCGGCCGCGCCTCCTGGGCGCCCGAGCGATGCACGGCGGGCGGGGTGCTCCACGGTGGATACGTGATGGCGTGCGCCGACTCGGTCGGCGGGATGCTGGCGTTCATGAACCTCCCCAACGACGCTGTCGGCACGACGACGATCGACTCCAAGACCAACCTGATGGGTGCGGTGAGCAGTGGACATATCCTCGCCGTCGCCACGCCGTTGCACACCGGACGTACCACAGTCGTCGTGCAAACCGATGTCACCGACGAATCGGGACGCCTGGTCGCTCGAACGACTCAAACCCAACTCGTTCTCCGGCCGGGCTAGTGGGCTCTCTTCGCCTCATCTTCCCTTGGCTCGGCCCGTATCGCCGCCAGGCGACGCTCGCCATCGCTGCCACTGTGACCGTTGTCGGGATCAATGTCGCCATCCCCCTGCTGACCGCCCGCATCATCGACGACGGTATCGCCGCCGACAACCTCGGGGTCGTGACCTCGACCACGTTGCTGATGGTCACTCTCGTGGTCGCAGCCATTGGTTTTTCGATCGCGGCTTCGATCCTGGGTGTGCGGGTGGCCTTCGGGGTCGAGGCCGACCTGCGAGCTGATCTGTACCGACACATCCAGACCCTGTCATTCGCCAATCTCGACGAGATCGAAACCGGAGAGCTGCTCGTACGGCTCACCAGCGACATCACCAAAGTCCGCCAGGTCTACGCGTTCGGACTCAGCTTTCTGGCTCAGGCGCCGCTCGCCTTCATCGGCAGCATGCTGGCGATGCTGGCGCTGGATGTGCAGATGGCCGCCATCATGGTCGTGCTGCTCCCCATCACCTCCCTCATCACCTGGTATGTCGCCAGGCGTAGCGACGTGCTGTACGAGCTGGTCCAAAACAAGCTGGACCGCCTGAACACCGTATTGCGGGAGAACCTGGCCGGGGCCGAGGTCGTGAAAGCCTTCGTCCGTGAGCACCACGAAGCAAGGCGGTTCAGGGCCGTGAACCAGGACTTGACCGACTACGCCACCCGCGTCAACCAGCTGGTGGCAGCACTGTTCCCGGCCTTGCTCGGCGTCATGAATCTGGGGGTCGCGGCGGTGATTTGGATCGGCGGCATCGCCGTGATCGAGGGCCGCATGACAGAGGGCAACCTCGTCGCATTCATCAACTATCTGCTGGCCACCACATTCCCGATCGTCATGTTCGCCTTCATCCAGCCCATGCTGTCGGCCGCCGGGGCCTCTGCCCGCCGCATCAACCGGGTCTTGCGAACAACACCGGCAGTCGTTGCCCACCCCGATCCGACCACGCTCGGAACCCCCCGGGGACACGTCCGCTTCGAAGACGTGACCTTTGGCTACGGTGGACAGGAGCCGGTTCTCGAAGGAGTGAATCTCGACATCCAAGCCGGTAAGACCGTCGCCGTCCTCGGGGCCACCGGCTCCGGTAAGTCGACGCTCGTCAACTTGATCCCGCGTTTCTACGACGTCACCGGCGGCCGGGTCACCATCGACGGGGTCGACGTCCGCCAGCTGTCGAAAGACGAACTCCGGCGCAACATCGGCGTCAGCCTGCAGCGGGCGGTGTTGTTCAGCGGAACCATACGCGACAACATCCGCTACGGACGCCCTGAGGCAGACCAGGATGAAGTCGAGCTGGCAGCTCGCGCCGCCCAGGCGCACGAGTTTGTCTCCGAGTTGGAAGACGGGTACGACACGATGCTGGAGCAGGGGGGCAGCAACCTCTCGGGCGGTCAGCGCCAGCGGCTGGCCATTGCCCGAGCCCTGCTCGTCGACCCGGTCATCCTCATCCTCGACGACTCGACCAGTGCCGTCGACGTAGAAACCGAGTCATTCATCCAGGATGCCATGGCCCGGCTCGCGCGGGACCGAACCACGGTGCTCGTCGCCCAGCGCATATCCACTGCCCTGGGAGCCGACGAAATCGTTGTGCTCGACGAGGGCCAGGTGGTGGCGTGTGGCCCGCACCAGGACCTCATCCGCTCCAGCGAGCTGTATCGCGACATCTTCCGTTCCCAGCTGGGCGAGCCCACCGACGTGAGCCCATGACCGACACGAAACACGCCAGCGAAAGGGCCCTGTCCGGTCCCCGCTTCGGGCAGGCCCGGCCACGGGGAACCGATCCCATCGCCTCTCTCGGACGGCTTCTCGGCTACCTCGGCAACTACCGCTGGCAGATGACGCTCGTGCTGGTATTGGTCGTGGTATCTACCGTTCTGTCGCTGCTGGGTCCCTGGCTGCAAGGTGTGGCGATCGACGAATTCATCGCGAATCGAGACCTGGCGGGCGTCGCCTGGATCAGCATCGTCCTCGGGCTCGTGTATCTGGGCTGGTCTCTCACGTTCATGGGTTTCGCCGCGCTGATGGCCCGCATCGCGCAACGGGTCATGTTTCAGCTGCGCGAAGACCTCTTTGGTCACATCCAAGGCCAGTCCTTGGAGTACTTCGACCGCCAACCCATCGGCGACTTGATGAGCCGGCTCACCAACGACGTCGACGCCGTCGATCAGCTGTTGAGCCAGAACATCACAACCCTCCTGCGCAACCTGTTCGCGATTGTCGGCCTCGTGACGTTCATGCTGGTGCTCGACTGGCGCCTCACGCTGGCCGCGCTGGTGCCGGTGCCGCTGATCTTCGTGATCATGCGCTACGTCGGCACCCGGGCCCCGCCTCTCTTTGCCGGCTACCAGCGCCGGGTGGGGACGCTGAACGGGCTCGCCGAGGAGAGCCTGGCGGGTCAACGCGTCGCCATCGCCTTCGACCGCCAGGCAGCATCCGTCGACGAGTTCCTGGCGATCAACGAGGACGTGCGCCGGGCCGGCACCGCCGCCTATACATTGACCGGTCTGCTGATGCCGGTGATGTTCGGCGTCGGCAACATGGGGATCGCCACCGTGGCCGGGGCCGGCGCCTGGCTGGCCGTAACAGGCGCCCCCGGGATATCGGTGGGGATCATCGCCACCTTCATCAGCTACTCCCGACAAGTGGCCCGGCCCCTGTCGCAGCTCGCCAACACGTACACGTCGGCGCTCAGCGCGCTGGCCGGAGCGGAGCGAATCTTCCAGGTTCTCGATCGAGAACCGTCGGTCATCGACGCTCATGACGCCGTGGAGCTACCCGAAATCGCAGGTCACGTCCATTTCGACGATGTGGATTTCGCCTACCTACCGGACACTCCGGTGCTCATCGACGTGGACTTCACCACCCCGGCCGGATCGATGTTTGGCCTGGTCGGCCCCACCGGGGCGGGCAAGACCACGATCATCAGCATCCTCGCCCGGTTCTACGACATCGAGCAGGGATCGGTGACCATCGACCACCACGACGTTCGAACGGTGACCAAGGCCTCCCTCCGCAGCCAGTTGGGTGTGGTGTTGCAGGACACGTTCTTGTTCTCCGAATCGGTGTGGGACAACATCCGGTATGGAAGGCTGGACGCCTCCGACGAAGAGGTCGTGGCCGCCGCCAAGCTGGCGAACGCCGACCGCTTCATCCGCACGCTGCCGGCCGGATATGGAACGGTCCTGTCCGAAGGCGCCACCAACCTCAGCCTGGGGCAGCGCCAGCTGATCGCGATTGCCCGGGCCGCGTTGGCCGAACCGCGGATTCTCATTCTCGACGAGGCGACCAGCTCGGTCGATACCCGCACCGAAGCTGCCATCCAGCAGGCGCTGCTGCGCCTGATGGCCGGTCGTACCAGTTTTGTCATCGCCCACCGGCTATCGACGGTCCGCGACGCCGATCAGATCCTCGTCGTCGATGACGGCCAGATTGCCGAACGCGGCACCCACGAAGAACTGTTGGACGCCGACGGTATCTATGCCCGCCTCTTCTGGAGCCAGTTCAAGGGCCAGGAGGGTTGATCGCCGGGTTGGCAGCCGCCCGAATACCGCGCGCGGCGACTTGGTCGAGGCCTTTCCGACTGTTGGGTCGTTCTCGCTCTTGCAACCTCGGATGGAGTACTGAAGGTTCTCCCCGCTTGCCGATCACGAAACCGGCGATGACCGCGTAACTGTCGGCGTCGGTGCCGGTCAACTCATGTGCCAACTCACGATCGATTCCGCCCATGATGTGGGTCGAATAGCCGAGCACATGGGCCTGCAGCATCATCGCAAACGTGGCGGCCCCCGTATCGAATCGATAGGTCGGTAGGGGCTCTCCCTGCTGATCCAATGGGGACGCCAGCACCAGCCCCACGAGCGGGGCCCGGTGGGCCCAATTGCGGTTTCGCTCGATGAGGATCGATTCGAACGCCGGCCGATCCCGGCCGTCTGTCTCCCACAGGAAGAACCAGGGTTGGGAGTTGCCCCACGACGGAGCCCAGCGGGCAGCCTCGAAGATTGCCTCGATGTGCTCATCAGGGATCGGGTCGGAAGCGAATGATCGGGGAGACCATCGGTCGACGAACATGCTCTCGACCAGGTCGGTGGTGGGTTCACGCATCCGGCGATCCTATCGGCCGGCGGTCAGGCGAGGGCGGCCGCCACTCGTTGCAGCCGCTCGCGCGCCTCTGTTCCCACGTCGTGGATCGTGGCATCGTCGACGAGGTCCATGGCTGTGGCCGGATCCATGAAGTCGACAATCACGCCATTCGGCGTCGAGCGGACCACCACATTGCAGGGGAGAAAGGCTCCGATGCGGGGATCAGCGGTGACGGCCCGATGGGCGAGAGGAGGATTGCAGGCTCCGAGGATGAGATAGTCGTCCATGTCGACCGACAGCTTCGATCGCATGGTGGATGCCACGTCGATCTCGGAGAGGACGCCAAATCCTTCCTTCGCCAATTCCTGCCGGGTTCGGTCGACGACGTCGTCAAAAGAGCCGATGGGTGCAACGCTGAAAGTAACCATGCGCTGACCCTAGATGGGCGATTCCTGGATGGACAGGGCCGATCGTCCCATGGGCCGATGCGTAGTCTCGGGACATGACCAACGTCTCCCGCCGGTTGTTTCTCGCCAGGGCGACCCGCGCCGGGCTGGCCGTGGCCGTGGTGGGTTTGACGGGCTGCACCGACGCCACAACGGTCACTTCCGGAACCGCTTCCACGACGCCACCGGACGAAACCGACGACCGAGACCCGGCCGCACCGTCGTCCACGGAGAGCAGCGGCGCTTCCGAATCGGCAGCCCTGGCCGAACTCGACTGGGCGCGAGTATCGCTGGGCTTCGTTTCGGCCTACGTCCTCGTTCGCAACGGCGAAGCAGCCGTGGTCGATACCGGAACGACGGGCAGCGAAACCGATATCGGCCGCGTCATCGCGGACGTGGGCCTCGGCTGGTCCGACGTCGGCCACGTCATCCTCACCCACCGCCACGGCGACCACGTCGGCAGCCTCGGGGCGGTGATGGACGAGGCGGCCACGGCCACCGCGTACGCCGGAGCCGCCGATATCGCCGGCATCTCCAGCCCGCGGCCGCTGGTGGCAGTCGGTGACGGAGATCAGGTCATGGGCCTCGATATCATCGAGACCCCGGGTCACACCCCCGGACATGTGAGCGTTCACGACACGGCAGCCCGGCTGCTGGTGGCCGGCGACGCCATGAACGGAACGAACGGAGGCGTCACCGCCGCCAATCCCGGATTCTCCTCCGACATGGTGGCCGCCGACGCCTCGGTGAAGAAGATGGCGCTCCTCGACTTCGACACCGTGTTGTTCGGCCATGGAGAACCGGTGGAGGGAGACGCGGGCGAGCAGGTGCGTCAGCTGGCAGACAGCCTCTAACGATCTCCGTCTGGGGCCTTGACCGGCCGCGGGTCATGGTGTTCGCACAACTCGTAGAAATTGCCGTCCGGGGCCCGAAAGTAGAACCAGCGGTGCCCGTCACGAGCCGTTTCGATCTCGGTACAGCTGGACACGCCGGCATCGATCAGTTCCTGGCGGGCGGCCTCCACGTCGGCCACCTTGAACCCGGCCACCGGACCGGTGTCGAGCTGGTCGTGTTCCACTGAATCGGGACCGAAGAACTCTACGCGGTCTCCGTCGGCCGTGGTCAGACGCGTGAACCCCTTCACGTTCAATGCGACCCGCATTCCGAGCCGATCCCGGAAGAACTCGGTCATCTCGGCCCGATTGTCCGTGGCGGAGCCGAGCCAGATGATGCTTTCCACTTCCATGAGCGACTCCTCGTTCCCTGCGCGCCGGTTGCCCCGTTCTGACCAAGCCCGTGTAACGTCGAACCTAGCGAACTCAATGGAGGGTGATCGTGGCCATCGACACCGTCGACGACCTGCGAGAACATCTGGAAACCGCCATCACTGTCGAGCTATCGACTATTCCGCCATATCTCTATGCGATGTACTCGATCGTTGACCAGACGTCGGACGCCGCCCTGTTGATCCGGAGCGTGGTGGTCGAGGAAATGCTCCACGCGGCGCTCGTGACCAATCTGCTCCTCGGTGTCGGCGGCGAGCCGGATTATCGGTCCACTGCCTACATGCCACGCTATCCCGGCTACCTGCCTCACCACCAGCCACCCCTCCTGCTCGAGCTCAAGAAGGCATCACCCGAACTGATCCAGAACGTGTTCATGGTCATCGAACAGCCGGAGGAGAAGGGGGCGCCCCCCGAAGACGACGATTACGAGACGCTGGGCCAGTTCTACCTGGCGGTTGAGATCGCCCTCGAACAGCTTGATGCCCGGCAGCCGCTGTTCGAGAGCCCTCAACTCCAGCGGCAGATGGCCCGACCCGAGTGGTATGCGCCGGTCAAGTTCGACGCCGCCGAATCCGGAGGTCTGATAGCGGTCACAGACCTGGCCTCAGCTATCGAAGCGATCGAGATCATCGTGCACCAGGGCGAAGGCTTGAGCGATGAGCGCTGGGCCGACCCGTCCCATCACGAGCTGACCCATTACCACAAGTTCCGCCAGATCTGCACGGAAGGAACGCTCGGAAGCGTTCGCGACGCCGTGTCCAACCCCACTACGAGTGCTTTCCCCGACGAAGTGAAACCGGTGTCCGACCTCTTCAACGCCGCCTACCGATTGCTCTACCTGGTCATGGACGACCTTTTCCAGGGGACGGACCAGGACGCCTCGATCGGGGCACTGTATGGCATCATGTCGGGCGTGTTGTCGCCTGTGGCCCACCATCTGATGGCGCAGCCGCTCGGCAACGAGGTGGCAGGACCGACGTTCGAACCCTATGAGTTCGGCGACGACGACCCCCACGCCCACCTCCTAGATCTGGCCGAAATGGCGGCCCGGCGCCACCCGGCTCTGGCCCCGGTAGTGGATGCCGTTGGCGACCTACCGATCCGCTCGATTGATCGCAGCGGTACCCGGGCGTAACATCGAAACAGTCGATCAAGGGAGATCTGTGGATGTCGTGATTCTGATCGGCCGCATTCTGCTGTCGATGATTTTCGTGGGCTCCGGCAGCGCCGGACACCTGATGCAAACCGAGGGTACCGCTGCGTACGCGGAAAGCCGCGGGGTGCCAAACCCCCACACCCTGACCCGGGTGAGCGGCGTGTTGATCTTGGCGGCCGGGCTGGGCGTCATTCTCGGCATATGGGCGGATCTCGCTGCGCTCGGTATGGCCGCATATTCGCTGATCGCAGCGTTCTGGGTTCACCATTTCTGGACGGACGAAGACCCGATGGTGCAGCAGGCCGAGATGTCCGGGTTCATGAAGAACCTGTCCATCGCCGGGGGTGCCCTCATCCTGTTCGGTTTCTTGCAGCTGAACGACGGGGTCGGCCTCACCATCACCGGCAACCTCTTCAACTTCTGACGCCATGACCATCGAGGTGCGTGCCGGGGCGCCGGGCGACACGGACGTCATCGCGCATTTCCAGCAGCAGATGGCCCGGGAAACCGAAGGCAAGGACCTCGACCGGGAAACGGTCGTCAGCGGGGTGACGGCGGTATTCGATGACGATTCGCGCGGCCGCTACGTGGTTGCCCACCATGAGGGCACCGTGGTCGGCGTCCTGCTGCTCACATTCGAGTGGTCAGATTGGCGCGACGGAGCCTTCTGGTGGATCCAGTCGGTCTACGTGGAACCGCGATTTCGGCGGGAAGGCGTGTTTCGCGCCATGTATCGCGCCGTGGTCGACGACGCCAAGAAGCGTGGAAACGTGCGGGGGATCCGGTTGTACGTCGACCGGACCAACGAGACCGCCCACCGCGCCTACCTGTCGCTCGGCATGAGCCGAACCGGCTACGAGGTGTTTGAGGAGGATTTCGGCGACCGGTAGCGCACCTCGTTGGTGACGGTGTGACGCTCCACCGTGAACCACCGGCGGCATCCGAACACGTGGAACCACCGCTCGATGGTCCAACCCCGTGGGTTGTTGCGCATGAATGCGAAATCCAGGTCGCGTTCGTTCTCGTCGGTGATGGAGTCCGGCACCCGGGGAATCTCGCCGTACACGAACTCTTCGATTGTCCGGGACCCGCAATTCGGACAGCGCAGCAGAAAGGCCATTACTGGGTCCCCGACGATCCGGCGTCGGCCAGGATGCGGTCATCGCGGAACCTGCTCAGGCGGAACGGTTCGATCAGAGCAGGGGTGGCGCCGGTGGCGACCAGTTCGGCCATGGCCTCGCCGCCCGCCGGAATCGCTTTGAATCCCCAGGTGCCCCATCCGGTGCTGAGGTAAAAGCCCGCGACCTCCGTCTCGCCCATGATCGGGGACGAATCCGGGGACATGTCGCAAACACCGCCCCATTGGCGCAGGATCCGCAGGTCGCGCAGGAATGGCAGGAACGTCGACGCCTTGGCAGCGGTGGCCTGCAGGAAGTCAAACGAGGACTGGTACGAGTAGCTGGGTTGGCGATCGATTTCGGCTCCGACGAGCATCTCACCGCGGGCGGTTTGCGAGACATAGGTGGCCAGGTCGACGGAAGCGACGATGTGGTTGAACGTGCGCCGGTAGTGGTTGGTGACGAACGCCTGCAGCGGGTGGGACCGAATCGGCAAACGCAGCCCGACCATATCTGCGATCAGCGTCGATTGCCCGGCCACACAGCTCACGACCACCCCGGCCCCGATCGGGCCCCGGTCGGTTTGCACCCCCGTGACCCGGTCCCCGTGCGTCTGGATCCCAGTCACGGTCCGGCGCTGGAGCACGGTCGTGCCCAGCCGCATCGCCCCCTCCGCCAGCGCCCAATTGACTCGATCGTGGCGGGCCGTGGCCGCCTCCGGATGGTAGGAGGCGCCCAGCACCGGGTAGCGGCCGCCGCCCTCGAGGTCGATCTCGGGGCACATCTGGTGGATCTCGGACGGCGTCACGAAATACGTGTTGGCCCCCATCGCCGTGTTGAGGTGGGCCCGGGCCTTTTCTTGCCGCACCCCGGTCTCGGTGTGGGTCATCCAGAACAGGCCCATCTCGTTGTGCATCAGCCAGCGCTCGGTTTCCTCCTCCAAACCTTTGTAGAGATCGAGCGAACGCTGGTAGAACGCAACCGAAGCGGGAAGGCCGTAATTGGCGCGGATGACCGTGGTGTTGCGGCCCGAGTTGCCGGATCCGATGTAGTTGCGCTCGATCACGGCGACATCGGTGATGCCGTGACGGGTCGCCAGGTAGTAGGCGGTGGCGAGGCCGTGGCCGCCCCCGCCGATGATGACCACGTCGTAATTGTCCTTGGGCTCGCGCCAGGTGAGGTCGACCTTGGCTTCCATGAACTCGTTCATGCCAGCCGTTCCTCCAGATCGTCCGCCAGAACGGAGGCCACCAGCACCAGCACCTCCTGGCCGTCGGCCAGCATCTTCACCGGCAATCCAGCGGCCATCCCCTGGGCCACTTCACCATCCGGTGCCAGGCCCCACACGGCATTGCGTTCGAGCCAGTCGGCGGCGTCGGGCCGGGTAATCCACACGCCGGAAAAGCCTGCCTCGTGGTCTACGATCGCGTGGCGGTCGGAGAGCTCCAACGGACCATCGCCGATCAGGAAGACGTCATCGGGGGCGATGCGCACGACGCGGGCTCCGGCCGGCCAGTTGGCGGCATCCAGGGCAGCCGGGAGCGCGTTGATGCGCCGACCGACGACCGTTTCAAGCCCGGGCACGGCTTCCCTCCGGATCGTAGAAGGGGGTGCCGGCCCGGTGGACCAGCCGATCGTCGGCCCTCAAGGTATCGGGAACCTCACCATCGACCAGGCGTACCCAGCCGAGCATCACGGTTCGCTCGAGGGTGGGGGAGTAGCGGGCGGAGGTCACGTAGCCGCTGAGGCCCTCATCGTCGTGAAGGACGGTCCCCTCGTCGGGCGCGGGACCCTCCATCGTGAGGCCGACCAGCTGGCGGTCCAGTTCGATGGCGTCGGTTCGGAGGACCGCCTGTCGCCCCAAGAAGTCGCCCTTTTCGGGCTTCACCGCCCATTCGTGGTCGAGGCGGCGGGCGGTCGAATCGGCCTCGGTGTCCTGGCCGACGATGATGTGCCCTTTTTCGAGCCGCAGGGTCAAGAGCGCCTCCAGGCCGTGGGGAATCACCCCAAACGGGTCCCCGGCCTCGAGCAGCGCCTGCCATAGCCTGGGGGAGCGATCGATCGGGTGGTGGATCTCGTACGAGGCCTCACCGGTGAAGCTCAGCCGGAATACGTGCGCGGGGACACCGGCCACCTCCATGCGCCGGTGGCCCAGGAACGGGGGCAGAAGGTCCAGTCCCATGCTCTCCAGCAGGTCCTGAGACCGCGGGCCGGTGACGTTGATTGCCCCGAGAGAGGCAGTCCGGTTGAGGATCCGAACGTCCATCCCCCATGCTTCGGCCCAGTCACGCATCCACATCTCGGCAAACGAGACGCCGCTGGAGGTGAAGGTGAGGGTGAACCGGTGATCGTCTTCCCGGCACACCATGCCGTCGTCGAAGACAGCCCCTTTCTCGTTGAGCATCAAGACGTATTTGCAGCGGCCGGGCTCGATGGTGGCGACCGGCGTGGGGTACAGCCGCTCGAGGAACTCGTTGACGTCCGGACCGGTCACGATCATCTTGCCGAGCGTCGAGACATCCATGATCGAGACCCCGGATCGCACGGCCCAGTATTCAGCCAGCGGGTCTCCATAGTGCCAGGGCCGGTACCAGGGCCCGAACCGGTCCATCACGCCGCCCGATTGCCGGTGGATGGAATCGAGTGAGGTCTTGAAGAACCCGGGAAGCCGGTAATTGGCAATCGTCTCGCTGATCGTGAGCTGTCGGGCCAGTGGCCGGGCGGTGAAAGGGGCGGGGGTGGCCCCGACCCGTTCGGTCAGGTAGGAGCGGACATGCGGCAGGCAGGTCTGGCCCTGGCAGGTGCCGGTGCCCGCCAGCGTCGAGCGTTTGACCAGTTCCAGTTCTTCGAAGCCGCGTCCGACAACGGAGTCGAGCTGCTCGACGGACACCCCCGAGCACGGGCATACGACACCCGCCACAGGGGGCGGCGGCAATTCGGTGGGGTCGCCGACCGAGCCGGCCGCCGTCACCGGCATGCCGCTGCCCATGCGCAGCAAGATGTCCCGGGGATATCTACCGAGACCCAGGCTCACCGCAGCACATTCCCACTTCTGCTCGCCGCCATCGGTGCGCGTGACCACTGCCGTCACGGTGTCTTCGCCCTCGAAACGAACCAATTCCCCTTCGGCCAATCGGTGGGGGGCCGTTGTCGGGGGCCGGCCGATCGCGACGATGGGCCCGAGCTCCACGCCGGCCTGGTGCAACGCATCCACGGCATCAACCGTATAAAGGCCGATCAGGCCGGTGCCGGGTGCCACTGGCTGGATTTCGGAGCTTCCGGTGGCAACCACGACCTCTTCGCAGTGGACACCGATGATCTCCCGGCCATCGCGTGCCACGACCAGGGGACCGGGGTAGATGCCGGCCACCTCTCGGCCGTCGCGGGCGTCGAGGCCGATCACCATTCGGCCTGCAGCTTCATGGTGATCGCGAGCTGCCCGCCCGGCCTCCCCCAATCCGATGACGACCACGTCGGCGTGGAGGTTGCGCATCACGGTCTCCGGGCGTGAGACAGGCTGCGGCAAGAGAGGGCGCCCGTCGTCCGGATGAGGCTCGACCTCGAGGCCTTCGGCAGCCGGGACCTGGCACGCACGCACATAGGCAACCCCGTCGACGGTGCAGAGACAGTGGACACAGTCACCGGCCAGGCACACCGTGCCGCCGGTCGGCGGCCGTATACCGGCCCGAAGCAGGGCGACCAACACCGAATCGCCGGAGCGGAACCCAACCTGCTCGCTCCCGTACCGGAACGTCGTCACAAACACACCGTCGGCATGGGCGGCAGGCTAACTGTGCACTGCGACCGCCGCCCCATTCGGCTGCGGTCATCGGCTGGCAGCATGAGCGACTCCGCCCATCAGGTCATCGAGTCGATCGCGAAGGTCGAACTCCATCTTCATCTCGAAGGCTCGCTCCGCCCCGGCACCATGTTCCGCCTGGCCGAACGCAATTGAGTCGACGTCGGAGTCAGCTCTGGCGCCGAGCTCGGAGCTCGATACTCCTTCGAGTGCCTCGCCGACTTCCTGCGGCTGTTCCTCCAGGGCCTGGATGTTCTGCGGACAGCAGAGGATTTCGAATATGCCACAGCCGCCCTGGCCTCCGAGCTGGCAGCCCAGAACGTGCGCTATGCCGAGATCACCACCACCCCGTACAACCACCACCGGCGCGGGAGCGCCATGGAAGAGTATGTCGAAGGCCTCGACGCCGGACGCGAGGCAGCTCGCCGAGCAGGCGTCGAGGTCGGATGGATTTGCGACATCCCGCGCGAGCTGGAACCGCCCGATTCCCGCTTCACCGCTGATCTCATCACCGGCCGCGGCGCACCAGAGGGCGTCGTCGGATTGGGGTTGGGCGGCCCCGAGCCCGGCTTCCCGCCCGAGATGTTCGCATCCTCGTTCGAACTCGCGCAAGCCTCGGGCCTGGCGTCGATCCCTCACGCGGGTGAGACCGCTGGTCCCGAAAGCGTGTGGGGAGCGATCCGCGCATTGGGAGCAGATCGGATCGGGCATGGGGTACAGGCGATGCGGGACCTCGCGCTCGTCGACCACCTGGTCGAACACGAGATCCCGTTGGAGATCTCGCTCAGCTCCAACATCGCCCTCGGCGTTGTCGCGTCGCTCACCGAGCATCCCATCAAGGAGTTGTTGGCAGCCGAGGTGCCGGTCACGCTCAACACCGACGACCCGGCCTACTTCTCCACAACCCTCGATCAGGAGTTGAAAGTCGCTCATGATGTCCTTGGACTGTCACTCAAGACCCTTGTCTGGTTGCAGCGCACGGCCATCACAGCCTCCTACGCGCCGGCTGCGATGAAGACGGCGTTGCACCGGGAGCTCTCCTCAGCGATGACACGCTGAGGAGAGCGAGTTTGGCCGGTACCTCGACGAGTCAAACCGGTGCCCCAGGTCCGCACGGGCGTGCGGTGGAATTCATCCTTCTATGGCGTCGAGGACCAGGGCCGGTTTTCGGCGTCCTCGCCAGTACCTCAAGACCGCATTTACTGTTTGGGGTTGTCACTAGTCCCACTGCCGCCGGCCGGGTCGGAACAGCATGCAGTCCGGTATCTGACGGTCTTTGAAGACGATCAGATCGACGAGAAACAGCTCGTCAACTGGATCCAGCAGGGTTCTGCGATCCCGGCGAGTTCCTGTTCTGATCCGATCTGTCAGGATCGGTTGTCCTGAAGCGGGGATTCTGTCGTAAACAGAACTGAGGTTGCCCGGTCAGTCGTATCCCAACAGTGGTTGCTCGAACAAGAATTCGGCGACGACATCGCGCATTGAGCGGTTGCTTGTCACACCCGGTTGCTACTTTCCACATATGTTCACGGAGGCTTCCGAGCTGTCAGCGGTCCCACTGACCGAGTTGTGGGATGAGCTGCGGCGCCAAGAGCAGTTGATCAGCCGTAGTCGGGCACGTCAGCTGACTCTGCTACGAGAGATAACCCGGCGGTCGCAAATGCGGCCGGTATCGGCGGTTGACATTGCCGGCGAGCTCGACGTGTCCGCCGACACGGCCAGGGCGTTGCTGGACACTGCTTCGGCGACGCCAGAACACTCTGATCAAATGGCCGGCATGGCTGCGGGGGGCTGGTCGTTCGATCGCGCAAACGCCATGGCCCGGCTGCTGCAGGCCGGGGCGGGGCCGGAGACGATGGATGCGGCGAAGGAACACGACATCGCCGGAATCAACCGTCTCCGGAACATGACCCGGCGAGTCCGTCGCAGAGACGAAGAACAGGCGCACGCAGAGCGCCACGTACGTTCCCATACATCGTTGGACGAGAGCGTTGGTTTCATCTCCGCTCAACTGCCGGCCTATGACTGGAAGCTGGTCACCACCGCGCTAGATCATCGGGCCGACCGGTTTCCGGCCAAGGGAGAGTCCACCCGCGAGCAGCTTCGGGCCGACGCCCTGGTAGCCATGGCCATGGACTCCCTGAGTGGTATGTCGGCGGCCGAGAATCACATGGGCAGCCACATCACGATTCTGGTCGATGCCGAACGAGCCGGACAAACCTCCTGTGAAGCCGGGGTCGGCATCGCCGGCGGCCCCAGGATCGGTCCCAACCTCCTGGAGGAGCTGATGTGCGGCGGATCGATCGAAATCGTGTTGGATGGCGTCACCGGAGTACCCGTGGCCGTGGGTCCGACTACCGACACCGTGCCGCCCAAGACGCGGCGCAACGTGCTTGCCCGTGACGGCGGCTGCACGGTTGATGCTTGTTGGAGCACCTATCGCCTCGAGGTTCACCACATCCTGCCGAGGGGCGAAGGCGGCACGCACGACATGGAGAACCTCACCACCCTTTGCTGGTGGCATCACCATGGACAGGTTCATGGACAGGGCAACCGCATCGATCCCGATAGCCCACCGAAACGAAGGAAGATCATCCCAAGTCACCGTCCGCCATGACCGTTGTTGGAGTCACCGGGGTCGATGAGATCGTTTGCCGCTTCGCGTCCGTTGGTTCCAGCACGAAGACCCGCCCACCAGAGACCCCGCCCACCAGAAGCGCCACCACCAGGGCTGCCAGCCACAGCAGCGTGCCGCCGGGCCCCGTGCCTATCCGGCGTCCGCACAGCTTGCTGCCGCGGCCGAAGGCGGCGTACACGATCGCCGAGGACGGGATCAGGATCACAAAGGCGGTCCGGATCAGTTGTTTGTCTGCAACTGGTGCCTGCCAGATCAACGAGGGGACCCCAGAGCCGAGATCCACACTGCCGGCGGAATCGACCACATCAGTGCTCCGAGCAGCACGGCCAGAACCCACTGGCGAGCGCCGTTGGTCGGTCAGGGCGTACATGCCAGCCTCGGGCGTCTTCGTCTCGGGTGTCTTCGTCTCGGGTGTCTTCGTCTCGGGTGTCTTCGTCTCGGGCATCTTCCCGTGCTCGGCGAGTATTCGGCGGGTTCTCGGC
>JBFIPU010000029.1:0-27072 GCA_041609995.1 Acidimicrobiia bacterium | reverse complement strand
TGACGGTCTCTTCATGGAAACGGTCAGGCGGGTTGCTGAGGAGCACCCCGAGTTCGAGTACGAAGAGACGATCGTCGACGCCGCCTGCATGAAGCTCATCCTCAACCCATATCAGTTCGACGTCATGTTGATGGGCAACCTGTACGGGGCCATCCTCTCGAACCTGTGCAACGGCCTCACGGGAGGCATCTCCTCCAGCATGGGTATCCACATCGGCGACGACACCCGTCTCTACGAATCCACCCACGGCGACGCCGCCCACCTCGTCGGCACCGGCCTCGCCAACCCGCTGCCACTCCTCATTCCGGCCATCGACATGCTGCGCTGGATCAAACAGCCCGAAGCCGCCGAGGCCATCCACAACGCCGTCGAGAACGTGCTCGTCGAGGGCAAGAGCTTGACGGGGGATCTCGGGGGCACCGCCACCACCGCCGAAATGGCCGATGCCATCATCGATCAGCTGGGCAGGGATTCTTCCTCAGAAACGGGTTGAGGCTTTCCCTCGATCTCTACTTGAGGGTTCTGTCAAAACTCCCATAACCACGGGCTCGACGGGATTCTTATGCGCGCCGTACGCGTAAGTCGATTTTGTCATGCGCCGCCGCCACCGCGCGATCCACCCACACCGGGTGGCAGGGCACGCGGTGAGCGATTCCGATCGAACTCAGCAGCGGGCGCAACTCAGCTGAACTTCGTTTTAGGCCGTGTCTGCAGCTCGCCATTGATGTAGATGTCCGTCCTTTCGTTGTAGAAACAGACGAGTCCATCGATCCCCCGGCTTTCGGGCAGCGGCGTGTCGTAGCCCCAGGCGATGTTGTCGTAGGTGGCACCGTTGATCACCGCCGACCAATACCGCGCAGTGCCCTTGTATGGGCACGACGTCTGGTGGTCGGTCGTTGTCAGCAGATCCAATCGCACGTCGGTTTTGGGCAGGTAGTACCGGGTGGGAAGACCGGTCTCGAACAGCAGCACCGCGTTGTGGCTGTCCGCTACGGTCTCTCCGTCGATCTCCACCCGTATGTGCCGGCTGCTGGGCAGCACATCGACCCGGGTGTATGGATCTCGAGGATGAACGTACACCTGCTGGTTTTCTTCGAACCAGGCGTCCATGGCGTCCCATTCGAATCGCACATGGCTCCGGATCTCGTCGATGGGCGATTCCGGGTGGTGCCACGCTCCCCCGCTACGGACGGCATTGCCCGCCCGGACGTCGAAGTGATGCGCCTCGCCCCGTGACGGTGAACGGCTGACCTCGCCACTCTCGACGAGGGTGCCCGGTGCCACGTCGGCGAGGGGGATGTAGTACTGGGGGTAGTAGGGAACCTCCCACACGAGGAGCACGTCGGTCGAATCAACGACGACCTCTCCGTTCATCATCGCCCGGATCCTTTTTGCCGTCGGTTCCACCCTGACCCGGCCCCGAGCCGGCGCTTCTGTACTGGCCATGTGAATCCTCTCTCGTATCGATGGCAACGACAGCCGATCGGCTGGCATTCCCCCTGTCAGACACCACGATTGGGATTGGTGTAGATCCTCTTCGGAGAAAGCAGCACCGCACACCGGCGTTCGACCGACATGACGCGATCGAACTCGTCCCAGTTCTCGTGCTCGCCACCCGCTGCCGAATAGATCGCCCGGATGAGGCCGGGCAGCTTCCCGCTGTCGAAGCCACGGTGGGGATCGTCTGGGCCTATCAGGTCGACGTCCCCTTCCGCCGCCACCCACTGCCAACCCCGGCGAACCAGGATCGTGAGGACAGGCCGCCGGCGCAAATAGTTCATTTTGTGGGATCTCCCGCGTGCCACGAAGCCGACAGAAGGAACCCCGGAGATGGGATGGTCCAGCACGCCGGCGTTCACCACGGTGAGCACCGGGGTTCCGTCGTCCCGGGTCACGGCGGCCGTGACCAGCCCGGTTTCGGTTGCCAGCAGGCGGCGGATGTCGTCAATGGTTGCCATGGTCAGACCGTCATATCAGCGGGGGGTCCTCACACCCATCCACACCTCCGGTGCCGGTACCGGGCCCTTCGAACACTCGCGGATCCAGAAACCCGGTGCCGGGGTCGTTGGTGTCGAGGAACCTCAGAATCGCGCTGCCGAGCGCTTCCGCCTCGACCTCGCGAACGAAGCCGTTTTCCAGCGCCCTCGCCTCCGAACGGTTCGAGAGGAACATCGCCTCCGACAACACCGCCGTGATCCCGTCTGTTCGGCGAAGCACGCCGTAGTAGTCGCCGCCGGCGTCGTTCAACATGGCAACCGCCCCGGGCGGGCTCCCCGCCGAGAAGGAGATATCGAGCTCCGAGAGCCGGGTGACGATCTCGTCGTAGATCAGCCCGGCCAGCCGCCGCGAATCGTTGGATTCGAGTTGGTGAAAGACGAGCGTTCCGGGCTCTTCCCATGGGGTGGTGGGACCGCCATTGTGGTGGATGGAGATGAAGACGGCAGGTTCCACCGATTGCGCCAGAGAGGCGCGGGCCGCGATCGCCATCCGGTAGTCGGCGGTGCGGGTGAGGAGGGTCGTCACGCCCCGGTATTCGAGATACCGTTGCAAACGTTTTGCCACATCGAGGTTGAGGTCCGATTCGCGCAACCCGTTGTAGCCGGTGGCCCCGGTTTCTTCCCCTCCGTGCCCCGGGTCGATCAGCACCTGGGCAGAATGGACCGCGGTCCCGTCGGTGAGAATCACCGGATTGGCGCAGGGGGTCTCGACGATCCAGCCGGTCTCCAGGGCTCTGACGACCGGCGCCACGACCCCGGTGGGGGTCACCACCGCCACAGCCTCCTCCGGCGCTTCGGCCGGACCGTGCGAGGGGCTCGAGTCCACGCTCCCGATCGTGGTCGTGCTCGAGGCCGGGAGTGAGGTGGTGGTGGAGTCGGGAGTGTTGCTGGTGATGGGCGATGGAGCCTCGGTCGCAGCGGAGCGGGCACAGCCCGCCACCAACAGAGCCATCAGTGTGAGCAGAATCCGCCGGATCATCCAGGGAGATTACGACGAACAAGCCAACAACATGAGACCCTGTGGGTGAGCGTCGAAAGGCGAGGCCCGACGAGCCTCGCCTTTCGGTGCGGGGACCTTCCTCCGTGGTCCCACATCTGTGGTTGCCTCAGGCGCCCAGCGCCATAAGCAGATCGGGCACCCAACCACCCATGTGAGCGAAGCGGAGGGCCATCCCTGTGCATTGTGAAGGGCGGTGCGGGAGAATCAAACGTACGAGACGGCAACGGAACTTCTATCCACGACCCAACCGTCCCGCCACCCGGATCGGCGAATGGCTTCGTACGCGCGCCGTCCCGGGCGGGAGGACGATTTCGGCAGACGCCACGCGGGTGTCAGGCGCCAGGGAGTGGTGCGGGTCACTACCGACGAGCGATCGATCGTAGTTGGGGGTCATGTCGAACGCTGGTGTCGAGAACGGTATTGGGAGGGGGTGAGACCGGTCCGGCGGCGAAAGGCACGGCCGAGAGCCGCGTCATCGGCATAGCCCACCTGGCGGGCGGCGGCTGCCACCGTCAGGTTGTGGTCAGCGATCAGATTGGCAGCCAGGTGTAGCCGCCACCGGGTGAGGTACGACCCGGGGGGTTCTCCCAGGGCGCGGGTGAAACGGGGATAGAACGCAGATCTCGAAAGCCCGACGGCCGTCGCCAAGTCGGCCACGGTCCATGCCGCCGCCGGTCGTTCGTGGATCAGGGCCAGCGCCTCGCCGACGGCGGGGTCCCTCAGGGCGGACAGCCATCCGATGTCGATCGAGCCGCTCGCCATGAGTGAGCGGATGGCATAGAGAACCATGACATCGGCCAGCCGGGTGAGCACGCCGCTCGATCCAGATTGAGCCGCAACCAGTTCTTGTCGCATCATGTTGACCGTCGACCTGACCCAGGCCCGGTTCGGGTCATCGTCGCCCCCGGCGACCACCATGGGCGGCAGCGCCGTAAGCATCGGATGCAGCTCGCTCCGCTCGAAATGGACGGTGCCACACAGAAGAACCGTCTCAGTACCGCCGCCCTCGATGCGTAGGCGGGACAGCCCGTCGTGCTGCGACACGTGTTGCCAGGTGGGTGACACGGCACTGTCCCGGTCGTCCAGCATGAGGTGCTCGTGGCCCATGGGAAAGAGGACGACCTGTCCTTCCCCGAGCGGTACCGGCTCTCCGCCCACCGGTCGCGCCCAGCAGGAGCCAGAGATCACGGCGTGGAACAGACCGGTATCGTGCTCCCCGGACGCCACTCCCCACGGGGCCGACAGCTCGGCCAACGAGAACACTGCACCCGAGAGACGCATCGAGTCCATGACCCGCGCAATCGGGTCACCGGACGTTCTATCAAGAGATACAGACATTTAGCCCTTCATTCGTCCAGATGTTGTCGATACGGTACCAGACGAACGAGGAGGTGTTCATGCTCTGGTTGGCGACAATCCTGAACTTCTTTCTGCCCGGGCTCGGCTACCTGGTCGCCCGGGTCAAACCGCCATGGGCCGCCCTGTGGCTGTTGGGCGCCGTGGGCTTGACCGTGGTCGAGTTCGGAATCCAGGACAGCGAACCCGATCTCTATACGTTGATGTTCGTCAGCGTGTTCGCCATGAACATCGCATTTGCGATTGACGTCTATCGCTCCGTCAAGGCACGCGAAGAGACGACAATCACCTGAACGATTCCTCTCCCGCGCTCGCATACGCCTGGCGCGTCCTGCAACCATCCGCCAGGACCGGGGCCCGCCAAATCTGACCTTGTCCCCTGACCCCTCTCGTACCCGGCGATGAGACTGGAAACGGCGATCGGGAGACATGATGACCACCTGGTTGTACCGGAGGCTCCGCCTGGCAGCGGGCGTCGGCATGGTGGCGCTGGCGGTCGTCGGCTGCTCCCCCGAGTCCGACACCACGACCGACCAAGGCCCCGGCACGACTCCCGTGACCGTCAGCACCCTCGCTGAACAGATGGCGCCGGCGCCGCGTCCGTCCACGTCCACGGCGAGTCTCGGGGAAACCGAGGTGGCGTTGATCGTCAACCTGCCGGTCGTCGAGCTCGATTGGACGTACGTTGATTTGGTGGTGCCCGAGCACGATGGCACCGAGACGTGGCTGAACCACGTCGGTTACGTCAATGGCGAATATGTGGCGGTCGCCTTCGCCTGGCGGCCACCTCCTGACAATCAATCCACGTTCACGTGGCGATCGGCCGATGGGGTCACCTGGCAGCAAAGCGAGTTGACGATTCCCCAGGGCACGTCCATGCACACCATCGTGGAGAGCGGTGGCGCCATGCTGGCAATCGGGAGTGATACGGTGCGGTTTGGGACCTTGCCCCGGGTCTGGATCGCGAATGGGGTTGCGGGGTGGGACGAAGTCGATCTGTCGACGGCCGACCTCGACCTGATGGACGTCCATGTGCTGGGTGCGGCCGTGACCGAGACCGGCATGTTGCTCGGTGCGAGCTTCGACCGCTACTCGAGCGGAGAAGTCGTTTCGTTTGAAACCCGGGGGTTCCGCTTCGCGCTCGATGATTTCGCCGCCTCGTACGAGGTGACGGAGATAACGACCGGCCGGCTCGTTGCTTCCGGCCGCCAGGGCGACCTGTACCGGTGGGACCAGAACGGGCAGGCGGTGTACAACGCCGAGACCGGTGCACTCATCACGACGGTGCCGTACGAGGTTTGGGAAGGTCTCTACCCCCGATACTCACCGCTGCCCGTACCGGTCTACACCGGTGACGATTGGACCAAGCCGCACACCATCGAATGGGAAGGTCTCGAGATAACGGTCCACGAGGCCGAGGATTTGTATCGCGTCACCCAGGACGGCGTCCTACTTACCGAAGGCACACTCCAGAACCTCTATCGCGGGCCTGCCCCGGCGTTCACGGACACGGCCACCGGAGAGATCATCATCTCTTTCACCTGGAGCGAATGGGACGGGCTGCTCGATGAGGCCTACCGGCTCTATTACGAGGACTCGCACGTCGATCATGTGAGCCGGCAACTGGTCCTCTTCTCAGCCGACGGTTCTTCCTGGAGCCATCAAGAGCTAACGGACGATGTCAACACCCACCTCGAGTGGGTGACGGCGATCGACAACACGTTCGTGGTGAGCCTCGTCGAGCACGCCGACTACGAACGTCGCACGCTATATACGTCGGCGGACGGCACCCAGTGGGCCCGCCACGACGTGATTCCCGGCCCGCGCCAGATCAACTCGATCAAACCCGACCGCGCCGGCCTGATCGCGCTGTCTTGGAGTCCGGAGCAAGCAGCGGTCTCGACGTCCGAGGACGGAAAGGTGTGGTCGAATAGCCTGTCACTGGCCACCCAGGACGACGGAAAGGAAGGCTGGCTGCAGCTCGTGGCGAGCGGGGAGATGGGGCGAGCAGCCACTGCGACGCTCTCGCAAGCGCCCCCGTTCGAGAACCTGCGCATCTCCGTCGGAGATCGAACGGCCGAGTTCGGCGGTCCCGGGTTCGCGGTCCGGATCACCGACGACGCAACAGGGGACGTCCTCCTGGAGCTGGATTGGGCGGAAATGGAAGAGGCCGCCGCCCGAGCGGACACAACCTTCGTCGACTACGACGAGGCAGCAACCCGTTTCTATGCCAGGAACGGCAGCCTGGTGATGGTCATCACAGATGAGCAGGCCTATGCCGGTTTCGAGGCGCAGAGCCGGGCACACCAGGCCGCAACCGGCCACGTGCTGTTCCTCGAAATCGACGGCTCCTGGCATGAAGCATCCGTCCCTCGAACCGATGAGACGAGTGCCCTCGCCGTCGGGCCCGACGCCATCGTCATCGGCGTCACCGACTACGGCCCCTTCGGCCCCGGTGAGGTGTCGCGCAATGACTTCGGTCTCCAGATCGGGCGCCTACTGCAACCGTGAGCCCGTAGCTGCCTGCCGTAGGCTCCGATGATGGTGGACCAGGCGCTGCAACGTATCCTCAACGAACTGGGCGCCCCGGATCTCGTCGAGGATCTGGCAGATCTCCCCGGCGCCGACCTCACCTCGCTCTTGCTGGCGGTGATGAGGGCGCGCGTCGCCAGTATCGCTCCGTCCGACGTGCTGCAGCGCTACGCCGCAGATCGGTTTTCGGCACCCGGCGTCATACCAGCAGCACAATTGGATGCGGCGCGGAAACTGCTCATCGAGCACCTTCCCGATGTGTTCGAGCGCCTCACGCTGGCGCCGGTGTCGCCACTCGGCACGCACGCCTCCCTCGGTCACATCAATCAGAACAACGTCGTGAGCACCGTCAGGGGCTCTGAGGTGGCGGCCGACAACACGGCCGGGATGGCACTCGAAGCCGCCCTGCGCCGCCGGCAGAACCGAAGCACCGTGGTCCGCCTCGCTGCCGTCCAACGGATCACCCGCGCCCAGCCGTACGAGAGCCCTCAGACCCACGCCCACTTCGAAGTCTTCGGTCTTGTGACAGCCGGGCGCGACACCGGCCACCTCGAGTTCGAGCGAAGGGCCACCGCCGAACACGTGGAGTACTACGTGTCAGCACTTGCGAATACAGCCGACGCCGTGAAGGTGGTGGTCACGGACTACTCGGGCAGCCTCTCCGCTGTGGTTGATGCCGTGCGGGAGCGAATCGAGGACCGTGCCACCGTCGAGCCGTGGCCTGATCGTCAAGACGGTGCCGCCTACTACGCCGGGCTGCGATTCACCATCCACGCCCAAAGCGGCGGGGTCGCTCACGAGGTGGCCGATGGCGGACCGGTCAACTGGACCGAGCGACTGTTGAGCGACCGCAAGGAACGCCTGATGACCAGCGGCATCGGACTCGAGCGAGTGGCCGGAATTCTCCACTCGGGCTGAGCGCCCCGGGCTTCCGGCCGGCGGCCGGTGATCGTTACTGTGCAGCCGTCAAGCGGCTTGGCGCAGGTCCCTCCGGTTGAACAGGGCTATGGCGGCAGCCACGAGGGCAACGAACAAGCCGAGCAACACCGCTCCGTGGAGCCAGTTCATGCCGTTGACCAATGGGTCACTGCTCAGGTAGTAGTAGACCGGCTGCCACTTCGCCAGCCCCTCCAGATTGCCGGCCAGTGGGAGGAAGCCGTTGGCGACGAAGGAGATCAAGGCGACGCCGATGGTTCCGTAGACCGAGGCTCGCACTCGTCCGGTGGCGGCGCCGAGTGCCAGCGACAAGGCACCGAATACGAGCCCGAGGAGCATGCCCAGCACCGTGGCGGCGGCGATGTTGCCGACGCTCATTCCGAGCCCACCCACGAGCGATCCCAGCGTCACGCCTGCGAAGAGGGCGACTGCTACAACGATGGCGTACAGCACCATGGCCATGGTCTTTTCGAGGATGACAGCGGACCGCTTGACCGGATTGGCCAGCAGCAGACCCATGGTCCGGCTTGCCTCTTCCCCGGCGAGTGCTCGCGAGCCGATCATGACCGTGACCACCATGAACGCAATCGGCGTCATCAGACCGAACGTCTCGATCTGGTACCAGCCTTCGGGGGTCGATAGATCTCCGCCGCCGAAGAGGGCGAGCACGCCTTCCGGGAACACTCCCGCCAACTCGATCAGGGCCTCGTCGATGGCGTTGTACATCGGACCGATCAGTACCCCCATGATCAGGAACATGACGTAGGCAACGACGATCAGGACACCCTGGTGCTCGGAAGCGGTCTTGGTCCAGATGCGAGATACGCGGGCGGAGCCGGCCAGCCGTTCCACGACCTTCTGCGTGAGCGGGTGGCTCCGCAAACGATCGACGATGCCGTCTCCCTGCTCTCGGCTGCGAAGGTCGCGTCGGTTGACGCCGACGAGCGCCGCCCCTGCAAAGACCGCAATGCCCGCCCACAACACCGCCAGGTGGCCCCAGGCGACGCCGTTGACGTGGGGTTGGCTGCCGCTGAAGTAATACCAGGGGAAGGCATACACCCCATCGGCGAGGCTCTCGACCAGCGGGAGGATTCCGACCGCAAAGAAGGACAGCACCATGACCGCGATGGTGATTCCCGAGGCCAGGCTGTTCTTTCCGGTCCAGGCGCTGATGGCGACAGCCAGAAACCCATGGAAAACCGCTATCGAAAACATGTGGAGCATGAGCGCGCCGACGTCGATCCCGGTGATGTTGACATCCAGCAACGCCGGCACCGCCAGGCCACCAAGCCAGAGCAAGATGGACCCGAGCCCGGTGAGCAGGATCACGTTGGCGGCCTTCGAGACGAGAACGTAGGTGCGGCTCTTGGGGTTGCCGAGGAGCAGTCCCAGGGTCCCGTCTCGCTCTTCACCAGCGATCGAGGCCGAACCCATCGCCAGGGCCAACGAGGTGAGTGTCAGCGCTCCGTAGGACGTGTAGATGGCTCCGTAGGCGAGGGCACCGACGTCGGCATCGGCCGGGATGTTCATGAGGGCCCGGAAGATCTCGGGCAGGTTGGTGTAAATCGACAGGTCGATATCGCGGTAGACAGACATACCCATCATGAACAAGACGACGAGGGTGGCCGCTCCGATCGCTTCACCCTTCCAGCGGTCCAGGAACGTCTTGGAGATGACCGTGGACAGCATCAGGAGCCCGCCTCCTCGTAGTAGGTGAGGAAGATCTCCTCGAGGTCCGCTTCCTGGGTCGAGATATCGAGCAGCTTGTACCGATTGGTCACAGCCTGCAATAGGGTCTCCATCTGGCCATTGAACGTGAGTGAGGCGTGGTGGTTCTCGACCACCACATCGCTGACACCCGGCAGCGGCTCCAGCACACCCGGGTCGATCGGTTCCGCAAACAAGAGGTTGACTGTCCGCATCGCCTTGGAGCGGAGGTTCGCAACCCGCTCGACGGCGATGAGATACCCGCCCCGGATGATCCCGACCCGATCGGCCACCCGCTGCACCTCCGACAAGGTGTGGCTGGAGAGAAACACCGATCGTCCCTCCGCGGCAACCTCCCTCATCATCTTCTGGAACTCCCGCTGCACGAGAGGATCGAGACCGGCGCTGGGCTCATCCATGATCAGCAGTTCCGGCTTGTTCATGAAGGCCTGGATCAAACCCACCTTCTGGCGGTTGCCGGTCGAAAGATCGCCGACCTTCTTGGTGAGGTCGGCGTCGAGGCGGTCGGCGAGCTCATCGACATGGCTCCAGTCGACCCCGTCGCGCAGGTTGGCGAAATACGTCAGGGTGTCGCGTCCCGTCAGGTTCGGATACATCGCCAGGTCCCCGGGCACATACCCGATGTGGTTACGGATCTCGACTGATTGGGCATGCGTATCCATTCCGAGAATGGAGGCGCGGCCCGACGTCGGCCTGATCTCGTCGAGAACGGTCCGGATCATGGTGGTCTTACCGGCTCCGTTGGGACCCAGGAAACCGAACACCTCGCCCCGGCTCACCGCCAGGTCGAGATCCACGAGCGCCTTCACGTCCCCGTAGTGCTTGGTGAGCTTCTCGGTGAGGATTGCTGGGTTGTCGGTCACTACTTCCTCTTTCTGCTGTACGAGCCTCGGGTTTCGACTTCGGCAAGCGCGGATCCCACCTCGGACAGGAACTGGGGATTGACCAGTTCGCCCGAGAATATGCGCAGCATGAAAGGAGCGGTCGTGAGCATGCCTTCGGCGCTGAGAGTGTCGACGCCCATCGTGCGCGAGAAATGCTCGTGGAGGACGAGAGGTCCCAGTTGCATGACGAGCAGGGTCGCCGCCTGCCTGTGACGGTCGCGCATGGGGGACATGAGGCCATCTGCCTCCAGTTCCCGGAGCTGTCCGATGACGTCCTCGAGCAGCTCATCGAAAATCCGCTGTGAGGACTCGCCGCCGCTGCCCAGTGCCCACGCCAGGTAGCGGGTGATCGGTTCCATCACCTGATACAGGGCGGCCAGCGTTCCCCCTTGCCGGTAGGTGCCATCATGCAGGGCCTGGCGCTTGGTTTCGCCGAGCACCTCGATGACGTGGTGGTCGCATGCCTCCCGCAGCCTGCTCTTGGAGCCGAAGTGGTGGATGACCAGTGCGGGAGACACGCCGGCGTCCGCCGCGATGTCGCGCACGGTCGTACCGGCGAAACCATCCTGGGGGAAACGAGCGATAGCGGCGTCCCGGATGCGGGCTCGCGTAGTGCGATCTGCCCGAAGATCCGGGATGCGCTTTCCGGAGCGGTCTGGAAAGCGAGCTGAAGTGCGGTCAGAACCGACTGTTGAACTCACGTTCAGGATCCTAAACGTTTGTTCAAGAAGTCGTCAAGCGCTCGGCCGATCGCGCGACCCGCTACTTCTCAGGAAGCGCCACCCACACCTGGCCGTCTTCGATCGATACCGGCAACACTTCCAGGGGCGCCTGGTTCTTCGACAGATCTCCTAGATATTCCATGCCGGGCGATGTGCCATCGGGGGCCAGAGCCCGCCCCCATCCAAGCACCTCCCCGGTCTGCAGATCGAAGCTGCTCACGTGCCACCGGCATACCACCGATCCATTCTCGAACCTGCTGACTCCGACCATGTCGGTGGCCCCCGGTGATCCCCCCCTGTCGAAGAATGGCAGGCGCAGGTGGGGGCACGCATTGTTGAAGGCCACGACTTCGCCCCCGGTCCTGGCGACGACAACATCCATCGTCGCCACCTCGACGATTTGGTGTTCGCCTTCAGCGAGCTCGTCGGCTGTCAAGGCCCGATGCCACACCAAGCCCTCCCGCTGCCTCATCTCCCGGGCTTCGCGGTTGTCCAGCCGGGCGATCACCTCGGCGTTCACGTGGTCGACCTCATAGAGCGTGATGCGTTCCGATGTTCCCCGGAGCCGAATGCGCACGAAGTCGGCGATGTCCACGCTGTCTTCGACGATCTCATATAGGGGCTCGGAGATCAACATGCGGGTACCGGCCTCTTTGTTGGCCGCTTCGATTCGGCTCGCCACATTGACAGCGTCACCGATGACCGTGACCCGCTCGTGGCCGATCGCCCCCACCGAACCGACCACGGCGTCGCCGTAGTGGAGGCCGATTCGCACGTCGAAATCGATGCCGTACATCGATGCGAAGAATGGCTGCAGTCGGTCGACAGCCGCCAGAGTCTGTAATCCGGCATGCACCGCCCGCAGCGGAGCATCTTCCTGTCCTTCGATTCCGAACACGGCCATGAGGCCGTCGCCGACGAACTTGTCGAGGTAGCCATCGTTGGCCTCGATGATGTGACCCACTTGTGCGAAGTACCGATTGAGAATGTACATCACGTCATAGGGCGGCAGGGACTCGGAGAACGAGGTGAATCCGGCCACGTCGCTGAAGAAGATCGTCACCGGCTTCAGCTCGCCGGTCTTGCTCATGCGCCTGTTGAGCTGGCTGGTGATCCGCAGGTCGAGAGCATCGAGGACGAGTCGCCGGAACACCACATCCGAGGTGGGGCGGACCTGGCATGCCAGGCGGATGGGCCCAGTCAAGGCGATGCGCTCTGTGAGAGCCGCTTCTTTCTCGTTCTTGGCCGGACAGAACTCGGCCCCCTCGAGAATCCAGATCCGGCACGTCGAGCAGCGGGCGTTCCCGCCACATGCGCTCGCAAACGGGATCCCGTGGGCTTGGGCCGCTTCCAGGATCGATTGGCCGTCTTCGCACGGAAACGATTGGTTGTCGGGGAGCGACGTGAGGGTGCTCATGCGGGCTCCCACTCAAGCTACACGCCCGATGCCCGGACCGCCGGGCCACGGGACCAATGACGAACGGCCGTAGACAGCCCACTTGGAAAGCCAATACGCTTCCGGTGATGTTCAAGCACATCCTCATCCCCATCGATGGAAGCGACACGGCCCGCCGAGCGGTGGACATGGCCGCCGGTTTGGCCCAGAGGGACAGCGCCAAACTGACGATCCTCCACGTCTCACATAACCGCCGTACACCGACGTGCACGCCGAGCTCGCCGAGCTCGAACGCCTGGAACACATCCGCGCCACCCAGGCCGACATCGTCTCCGCCATCGGCGAACAGCTCGTCACAGCGGCGGCCGAGCAGGCGCGATCAATAGGCGCTCCCGAGATCGAGATCCAGGTGCGGCCCGGTCACGCCGCCGGCACCATCGCCGACTTCGTGCGCAAGAACGACGTCGATCTCGTCGTGATGGGCAGCCGGGGCCTCAGCCAGATTCCCGGACTGTTTCTCGGCAGCGTGTCGCACCGGGTGCTCCACCTCGTCGATGTTCCGGTGCTGGTCGTGCGGTGAGGGTGCCCGATTCCACCTAGCCTCTCGGGGTGGGAGACAACAAGGCACTACTCGCCCTGGCGGAACTCGGGATTCCTCACACCGTGGTCCGCACCGGTCGGGCACACTCCGTCGAGGAGGCGGCCGCGATGCGCGGCGTAGCCGTGTCCGCTCTCATCAAGACCATCGTGGTTCGGCGAGGCGATGACGATTACCTGTTCGTGCTGGTCCCGGGCGATCGGGAGATCGACTGGGCCAAGCTTCGCAACCACCTGGCGGTCAGGCGGATCTCGCTTCCCGATGCCGAGGAGGCGTTCGCGGCGACCGGCTACCGACGGGGAACGATCACCCCCTTCGGTGCGAGCTCGACCTGGCCGGTCATCGTCGACGCCTCGATCCACGGCGAGGTCTCGCTGGGCGGGGGAGACCACGGAGTGTCCGTCAACGCCCAGATAACCGATGTCGTCGGGACGTTGTCAGCAGAGGTGGCCGACGTCACCAAGCCTCTGCAATCCTGATCCATGGTCCACGCCCGGCCGGCTCGCGTACGATGGACGCAGCTGCGATGGATCGCCGCTCTGTTGGTTGTGGCGGCGGTAGGGTGCTCAAATCCGGCTGATGACACGTCGGCTGTCGCCGAATCCTCGTCGCAGGCAACCAAGAACCTCGACCTCGATGCCACGATGGCGCTCGACGCAGATGAGGGTCTCTCTTTCAGTGAACCGCACTTCACAGGTGAACTCGCCCACAAGAGCGCCATCGCCATCGCGTAACGAACCTGATTGCGTAGCCAGACGTCGCCTTTGTCAATGATCTTCCGGTTGTCGCCGACGACGGCAAGACCGTGACGATCACGTGGGCGGGTCCGACCCTTCCACCGGGGACGCCTATTCGATCGACGGCGTGGCCGAGCTCGTGGTGGCCGATGGCCGCATCGTGTCCGAGAAATCCACGTACGACACCACCGACTCGCCGTTCTGACAGCAAGCAAATCGACTCGTAGCGCCAACTGGACCAGCCCGGCCGATGCGACTGGCATAGGCTGGGGACATGGAGTACGACGGACACACCGCCCTTCTGGTGATCGACGTACAGAACGATTTCGCCGACCCCGATGGCAGCCTCTACGTGTCCGGAGGGGAAGATGTCGTTCCGCTCATCAACGCCGAAGCCGCCCGTGCCCGGGCGGCCGGCGCGACGGTCGCCTACACCCAGGATTGGCACCCCGAAGTGACCCCGCATTTCGCCAAAGACGGTGGAATCTGGCCCGTCCACTGCGTGGCGGGGACCTGGGGAGCGGAGTTTCACCCCGACCTGGTCGTGGACGGCGAGGTGGTGAAGAAGGGCACGGGCGGCGAAGACGGGTATTCCGGTTTCACCGTGCGAGACCCCCAGACCGGCGAGCAGTCGTCGACCGGGCTGGCAGAGATGTTGCGGGAGCAGGGAATCCAGCGGGTGGTCGTCACCGGGCTGGCCACCGACTACTGCGTCAAGGAGTCGGTCCTCGACGCCGCCGCCGGAGGATTCACCGTCACCGTTTTGAAGCCGACCATCCGGGCCGTTGATCTCGAGCAAGGCGACGGCGATCGAGCGATCGCCGAGATGGCCGAAGCCGGCGCCGAACTTCGATGACCGTTTGGGTGTCGTCTGACACCGTCAGCATGGTCACCGACTTCTACGAACTCACCATGGCACAGGCCTACCACGCCACCGAGGCGTTCGCCCCGGCCACCTTCGACCTCTTCGTGAGAAACCTGCCCCCGGAGCGGCGATTCCTGGTGGCGGCTGGCTTGGAAGATGCCGTGTCAGCCCTCGAAGAGTTTCGATTCGGTTCCGGCTCTCTGGAGTATCTGGCGTCCCTCAACAGATTCCGGCCGGACTTTCTCCGTTATCTGGGTGACCTGCGATTCAGCGGTGATATATGGGCGGTGGCCGAGGGTGAGGTGGTGTTCCAGAACGAGCCCATCATCCGAGTTACGGCCCCCCTCCCCGAAGCCCAGCTGGTGGAGACCTTCCTCCTCAACACGATCGGGTTCCAGACCATGATCGCCTCGAAAGCCGCCCGGGTGGCCATTGCCGCCGGTGACCGCCGGTTCGTCGACTTCTCTGCCCGGCGGGATCACGGCGCCGATGCAGCTCTGAAAGGAGCGAGGGCTGCCTTCATCGGGGGCGCGGCGGCCACGTCCATGACCCTCGCGGGCCAGATGTATGGGATTCCCGTGAGCGGCACCATGGCCCACTCGTTCGTGATGTCGTACGCTGACGAGGCCGAGGCGTTCCGCCAGTTTGGCCGACTGTTCCCTGACAGCGCCGTCCTCTTGATCGACACGTACGACACCGAGGAAGGGGCCCGGATCGCCGCTCGCGTGGCGACCGAGCTGGCGGAGGAGGGCGTCGCCATTCGCGGCGTTCGGCTCGACTCAGGCGATCTGGCACGCCTGTCGGTGGCCGTTCGCCAGATCCTCGATCAGGCAGGACACCGGGATATCCAGATATTCGCGTCGGGCGATCTCGATGAGCACCGGATCGCCGAGATGGCGGCCGCCGGATGCCCCATCGACGCGTTCGGGGTGGGAACCCGGATGGGGACCTCCGCCGACGCTCCGTCGCTCGGCGTCGTGTACAAGCTCGTGGCCACCGGGGCCGGACCCGTCATGAAATTGTCGACCGGCAAGGTGACGATTCCGGCGCGCAAACAGGTGTGGAGGATGGGCGACCACGACCTCCTCACTCATGCGGACGAGCATGTGCCCGAAGGGAGACCGCTGCTGAGCGAGGTGATGAGCGATGGAAAGCGAAGGACGGACCCGGAACCGTTGGAGAACATGCGCCGGCGCAGGGCGAAAGCCGTGGCCGCGCTCCCCTCTCGCCTTCGCTCGCTCGTGGGCCATGAACCCCCTTACGAAGTGAGGCTGTCGAACCGCCTGGCCGATCTCACATCCGAGCTGCAGACGTCGCTTCAACGGCCCTGAACCGGACGGCTCCGGCCGAGTGACTAGTCCTCAAGTACGGGCGACGGAGCGTCGATTAAATGCCGTGGATCTTGAAGTATCTGGCGGACGAGACGCCCTCGATTCGCCAGACCAATTGGATGGGGTCGTGGCCGCCTTCGTGAAGGTTGCGGCACTCATGTCTGTCGCAGCCGCAGCCGCTGCCTTTGGCGTGGCGGCCTATGACAACGATCTCGTCTGGCTGACCTTCGGACTGATGATGACCACACATGCGGTCGTCGGGTGGTGGCAGATGAAGAATCGCCAGTACGACACGCTGGTGTTGTCCGGAATGATGATCGTATCGGTCGCGTGGCTCGTCACCTATGGCGGTACCTCCAGCGTGGCGATACCGCTGGCGGCGGCAACCGTGGCCGGCCTGGCGTGGATGTTTGCCAGCGGGCGGCGGCGCTTGGGGTTTCTCGGCCTCGTGGGTGGCATCTGGCTGGCCCAGGCGCTGTCACTCGCCATCCACATCAACGAACACGGGCTAGCTGACCACCAGGACCAGGCAGTTGGGATCGCCATGCAGGCGGCCATGTTCACCCTGGGAGCACTGTTGGTCGGCAAGGTCACCCGGGCGGCGCGGCTCAGCGGCAACCTGTATCGAGACGTCATCAACAGCGCTCCCATTTCGATCTGGCGAGAGGACTTCAGCCGCGTGCAGCAGTGGACCGAGGGGCTCAGGGCCGCCGGGGTGAAGGATTTGCGTGCCCACCTGGAAAACAGCCCGGACCTGCTCGCCGAAGCGATCGGGATGATCGAGGTGGTCGACGTCAATCCGGCGGGCTTGGCCTTGATCGGCGTCGAAGACCGGGACCAAATGCTCGGCCATCTACGCCCGGAAACGATCGGGCCCGAGACGCTCCCGGCCTTTGTGGACCAGTTGATGGCGGTTTGGGAGAGGCGGGCGCACGTGTCGACCGAGGTGAGCGGCCGTCGCGTCGATGGCACGCCGTTCAGCGCCATGCTGCATTGGTCTGCGTCGGGTGGAGAGGCGGCCATGGACCTCTCCACCGTGATCGTGACCATCGACGACATCTCGCTCCTCAAGAACACCCAGGCAGAGCTGGGTAAGAGCGGGGCGTTGATGACCGCCCTGGCCGACGCCCAGGCCAAGTACATCGCCGGTTCCGACGCCGAAGACGTGTGGCGGGCCATTCTGCAGTCGCTGCTCGTGCACACCGACGCCGATCATGCCTACCTTGTCGAATTCGGATTTGGCGAACCCGCCTCCTCCGGCCCGCGATACCGCCGTGTACAGGCCCGGCGGCTCACCGAGTCAGAAGGCTCCAAGCGGCCGGACAGAGAAGGCCTGTCGGAGGCGCTCGGCCAACTGGTCGACGAGAACGTGCCCAGTGTGTACCTCGATGGGGAAGCCGCAGCCGACCTGGATTGTCGCAATCTCTTCGCAGTTCCCATCGAGGTGGGCGATACCACCGTCGGGGCTCTGGTCCTGGTGAATCAGCCGGCCGAAGCGCTGATCGACGACCCCGACGCCCTGCTCCCGTTCAGGACCACCAGCGCCAACTTGATCAGTGCCCAGAAAGCCGAACGCGAGCGAGCCGCCATCGAAGCAGAGCTACGGGAGGCCGATGCCCGCCTGCGGGCGGTCCTGGCAGGGGTCCCGATCAGTGTGATGATGATCAACAGCGGAGGCGTCGTCACTCTGGCAAGCGGCACCGGGCTGAAGGTCTTGGGCATCGATGCAGAGGAGGCCGTGGGCCGCTCAGCTTTCGATCTCTTCTCCAACAGCCGGGCGATGCTCGACCAGATCCGTGCCGCCCTGGAAGGAGAATGGGCGAGCGATCTGCTCGACATAGAGGGTTACACGTTCGCGACGAGCTTCAATCCGTTCGGTGAATTCGACGAGAAACCGGAGAGCATCATCGGCGTCGCAACCGACTTGACGGATCGCATGCGCATCGAAACCGAGCTGGCCGAGAGCCAGGAGCGGTTCCGCGTGCTGATCGAGCGGGTATCCGATTTGATCTACACCGTCGACGCCGAAGGCGTAATCAACTTCATCGCTCCGTCGGTGGCCGAGGTGCTCGGGTATGCACCTGACGACCTCGTGGGGACCCGGATCCATGATCTGATCCACGAGGACGACCTCCTTGACGTACGAACGGCCATCGAGGAGGTCGAGCCGGGCGACTCCAGCGGAACGGTCGAGCACCGGCTCCGCCATTCGGACGGAACATGGCGTCACATCGAGGTAGCTGCGACCAACCTCCTCGACGACCCCGTCATCCGGGGCTGGTTGATCAACGGGCGTGATATCACCGCCCGACGCCACGCAGAGCGGATCCTGCGCGAGAGCGAGGCCAGCTTCCGACTGCTGGCTGAGAACTCCACCGACCTCATCTCACGTCACAGCATCGACGGCACCTACCTGTATGCCTCACCGGCTGCGCTGCCGATGCTCGGGTACACAACCGACGAACTGGCAGGCCGCAGCCTCTACGACCTGGTCCACCCTGACGACCTTGCAGCCGTCAGAGCCGAAATCGAGGCGCTACTCGACACGCCCGAGGTCGTGACGATCTCGTACCGATGCCAGCGGCAGAGCGGGAGCTACACGTGGTTCGAATCCACTTCCCGCCGGATGGTCGACCCCCTGACCGGCAAGATGGAGATCCAGTCTGCTTCTCGCGACATCTCCGAGCGCAAGGAGTTCGAGGCCGCCCTCAAGGAGGCCCGGGACGCAGCGGAGGCCGCCACCCGGGTGAAATCCCAGTTCCTCGCCAACATGAGCCACGAAATCCGTACCCCCATGAACGCCATCGTCGGCATGACCGAACTGAGCCTCGCCACCGAGCTGACCGCCGAACAACGCGAGTACCTCGGCACGATCAAGTCGTCGGTCGACGCGTTGCTCGAGTTGATCAACGACGTGCTCGACGTCTCGAAGATCGAGGCCGGGCATCTGGAGTTCGAGCGCACCGGCTTCAGCCTCAGCGACGTGGTGGAGGACACGGTGCGGACTCTGGCGGTCAAGGCGGCCGAAAAGGGCCTGGACTTGAGCTTCCACCTGAACGAGGGCGTGCCCGACGGCGTCATCGGTGATCCGGGCCGCCTGCGCCAGATCCTCGTGAACCTGGTGGGCAACGCCATCAAGTTCTCCCACATCGGTTCTGTGACCGTGTCGGTGTCCGTTGATCCGGACGATCAAGCAATGTTGCAGTTCGACGTCTCTGACACGGGCATCGGGATCGGGCCGGACAAGCTCGAACGTATATTCGACGCGTTCTCTCAGGCCGACGGCTCGATGACACGCCGATACGGGGGGACCGGCCTCGGATTGTCCATCTCCCGCGACATCGCGGTGGCGATGGGAGGCAATCTGACCGTCACCAGCACAGTGGGAGAAGGTAGCACCTTCACGTTCACCATGCCGCTCGAGGTCTTCGACGACAGCCTCTTGACACCGGTCGGGGGCTCGCCCGAGCACCAGACCGTCCTCGTCATCGCCGACTCGAGCAGCATCAAGCGCAGCCTGGCCGAGATGCTGCGCCAGGCCAAGATGCACCCGGTCCTCGCCGGCGACCTCGCCGAAGCGACGCTCGTCCTGGAACAAGCTGCCTCGGTCGGCCGGAGCCCGTCGGTGGCCGTCATCGACCAGCAGACAGAGCCGATCGGCTTCCTCAAACGAATGCTCGACCAGGAGCCATTCGCCGGAATCCAGCCTGTGGTCATCGCCGGGTCCGGACATCGGGGTGACGCCAGCCGCCTTCGGGCAGCCGGCGCGGCCGCCTACCTGACCAAGCCGTTTGAGCCGGGAGAGCTGCTGGAGACCATTCGGGCCGTGATGGCCGGATCCGACGAGCTGGTGACCAAACATTGGATTCGCGAACGCCGCCACAATGTCAATGTTCTCCTAGCCGACGACAGCCCAACCAACCGCCGGCTCGCAATGCGCTTGTTGGAGAAGCGCGGCCATTCGGTCACCTCGGTGGAGAACGGGCTGCAGGCTGTTCAGGCGATGGACAAAGACTCGTATGACGTGATCTTGATGGATGTCCAGATGCCGGTCATGGACGGCCTGGAGGCGGCGCAGACGATTCGGGAGGCCGAAAAGCTGACAGGCGAACACATTCCTATCATCGCGCTCACGGCCCACGCCATGAAGGGCGACCGGGAGCGGTGCCTGGAGGCCGGAATGGACGCCTACGTCTCCAAGCCATTCCAGGCCGAGGAGTTGTTCGCAACCATCGAACAACTGGTCAACTTCGCAGCAGCCGCCGGAAAGTCAGTCGAGCTGAAGTGGAAACCGCTCGAGGAGCGGGCGATCGACGTCGAGGTCGCATTGAGCAGGCTGGGGGGGATACCGGACCTCCTGCCCGAGGTCGCCCAGATCTTCCTCGATGAGTACCCGCCTCAGCTCGAAGACCTCAAAGAGGCCCTCGCCGCCGGCGACATGTCCAACATCGCCAAGGTGGCGCATCGCCTGAAAGGTGAATTGGGAACGCTGGGAGCCGTGGCGGCGCATGAGGCCAGCCAAACGGTTGTCTCATTGGCCCGGGCGGAAGACCACGAGGCGGTTCCGGAAGCATGCGAGCGCTTTCTCGGCGAGATGGAACGAGTTCATCCCGAGCTGATGTTGCTGGCGGCCGGCAACATCGCAGCCGACTGAGATTTCTGACCGTTGCCGCTGCCCGTGGACTGCGGGCACATTCCCGGACGCGAAGTCAGCCCAACCCGACGTCGCGAGCCCTTTCGGCCAGCGCTGACAGCTTGTCGAGGTCGATGTCGTCGGAACTCTTGAAACTGATGTTCGACTTTCCGACTTTGACTTTGCCGCCCGGGCCGGCGATGGTCTTGCCGTACTTCTCGGACATGTATTCCCGGCCTTCCACGGCGCTGATGTAGATGCTGATGTAGTTCTTCTGAAGGGCGAGGCCGATCAGGAAATACTCGATCGTCTTGCCGTCTGACCGGCTCGACGACGTCCGACCGTAGCCGATGATCTTCTGATCCGAGCCTCCCCAGAACCGGCCCTCGTACATCTCCCTCGGCTCACCCTGCATCACTTGCGACAGCACGCCGTCGAGCACCTTCATGTCCTGGCGCGAATCCTCTGGTAGATCATCGAGAAACTCATCGACGTTGCGATCGGTGATCTCCATCGACCCAAGCTAGCTCTACCCAATCGGTCGTGCTGCGATCCGGTGGTCTGACGACTCCAACAACCGGCGCAGGTCTGCCAGAAAACGCGCGGCCGGCGCCCCATCGATCACTTTGTGGTCGAAGGTGACGGTGAGGTCCAAAACATCGCGTATCTGCACGGAGTCCCCTCCTGCCAGCGGTTTGCGGGTGATCCCACCGACCAGGACGGTGAGAGAAGTGACCGTAGGAGCACCCACTCCCCAGCCTCCCCCGCCTGCGAACATCCCAACGGCTGTGACTGTCACGGTCCCCACCCGCCGCCGCATGAATGGTGACTTTCGGGCCGCGGCGAAGATCAGCCGAAACAAACCGGGCACTCTGGCGGCGGCCGCGCCCGCCCTGACGAACCTGCGCTCAGCGGCATCTTCGTTTCGCTGTACGTGTCGGATGCCGTGAGACAAGTCCTCAATGGTCCGGATGTCGGCGTCCCGCAGCAGGTGACCCAGCGCGAAATGGCCGTAGGAGGTAGGGATCTCGATCAACGTCGATACATCGACATGTGAGTGAGTGACCAGTCGCCCCCGCCAATCCCGGTAGGCATGGACGTCCGGGTGCAGTGCTGCCGCCCTTCCGACGCAGGCGATCACTCCTGCAGTGAATGAAAGGTCGCGCCTGTTCACGTACTCGAGGAGATCGGTGACGTCGACCTCTACCAACGCGTGCACCGGCGAAGCTCTCCGGCCGGCGTTCAGGGCGGCGACGGTCACCCGCCGGGCGGGCGATACGCTTCGTCGTTGCACGGATCGGACTCGGTCGCTCATCGCCTCAACCGTGGCCCGGATTCGCAGCTTTGGCCAGGGCTGTTCGGCCCTTCGCGTCGAGAAACAATTCCGAAATCTCTCCGACCCGGTGGAGCAACACCTCAGCCCAATCGGGGCTCCATGGGTCTGACGACGCCTCGACCGTCAGTGCTGCTGAGCCGTCCACGGGTCGTAGCTGCCAAAACTCCACACGTTGCCTTCAAAGTCCCTGAGCGTGTAGACCGCACCGCCGTAGTCCTGCTCCTCGGGCTCCTGGACGATCTCGGCACCCTGGCTGCGGGCATGCTCGGCATGGGCGTAGGGATCTGCGACGACGACGTAATTGACACCCCGGCCGGCCGGATCCCGGCCGTCGTCGACCATTTGCTGCCACTCGTTGTCGCGCACACTGCTCAACATCACCATCCCCGTCCCATGCCGAAGTTGCGAATGCTCGACAATCCCGGCTTCGCCCTCGATCACCATGAGCACCTCGAAGCCCAGCGCCTTCTCCAACAACTCAATGGCGGCGTGAGCATTGCGATATCGAAGGGTGGGGATGATGGTTCCAGACATGGGCTCTCCTCCCTCGCATGCCGTTGTTCCAACCTAGTCGTGGATCAGAGAGCCGGTTCGTCCTGGAACTGGCGGGCATAGAGGTCGGCGTACAGGCCTCCCTGGCCGAGAAGCTGGTCATGGCTTCCCTCCTGCACGATGCGGCCTTGATCGATCACGAAAATGCGGTCGACGTCACGGACCGTAGACAGACGGTGGGCGATGACGAACGTGGTTCGCCCTTTCATCAAACGCTCGAGCGCCTCCTGCACCAACGACTCGGACTCGGTATCGAGCGAGCTCGTGGCCTCGTCCAGGATCAGAACTCGGGGATCCTTGAGCAGCGCCCGGGCGATCGCCACCCGCTGGCGTTGGCCTCCCGACAGCTTGACCCCCCGCTCTCCCACAACTGTGTCGTACCGGTCCGGAAACCCCATGATGAATTCATCTGCGTTGGCGGCAATCGCGGCCTGTTCGATTTCGATGTCGGAAGCGTCGGCCTTACCGACTCGCAGGTTTTCCGCGATCGTTCCCGAAAAGAGTTGGGTCTCCTGCGGCACGGCCGCCATGTGGCGTCTCAGGTCGGCGATCCAGAGATCTCGCAGGTCGACGCCGTCCAACCGCACCGAGCCCCCATCCGGGTCGTAAAACCGGGGAATGAGCTGGACGACCGTCGACTTGCCGGCACCGGACGGCCCCACCAGAGCCACGGTTTCCCCTGGCAGGACGTCGAAATCGACGTCCGTCAGCACTGCCGAGTTGCGATCGTCGTAGGAAAACGCAACGTTCTCGAACGTGACCCGGCCCTTGATGGCCTCGAGGCTCACGGGTTGGGTGGGCTCGATCAGATCGGTCTCTTCGTCCATGAGCTCGAAGATCCGTTTCGATGCCCCCAGCGAGGTCTGCAGTTGGCTGTACAGACCGGTAAAGGTGCTGATGGCGCCGGCCACGGTCACCGTGTAGAGCAAGAACGTCACCAGATCACCGGCGGACATCTCCCCCGCCAGCACTTGCCGACCACCGACCCAGAACACCACGGCCAGCGTGCCAAAACCGACGAACGTGACGGACGGCGTGAACCAGGCCAGGAGCCGGGCGCGACGCCGGGCAACTCGGTAGGACTCGTCAACAGCCCCGGCGTATCTATCGATTTCCGCCCGCTCGGACGTGAACCATTTGACGACCCGGTTGGCCGCAATCGCCTCTTCGGCATTGGAGTTGGCATCCGCCACCCGATCCTGGAATTCGGTCGAGATGTTGCGGAGCCGTCTTCCGAAAATGGCCGCCGACACGATGGCGAGCGGGAGGAACGAAAGGACGATCAGAGACAGACGCGTGCTGGAGACGAACATCAGGATCACTCCGCCGATGAATGTCATGCCCTGGGCCAGGGCTTGAGCGAGGGCGGTGGAAACGGTTCCCTGCAGAACGGCCACGTCGGACGTGAGCCGAGAGGTGATCTCGCCCGTCTTGCGGTTGTCGAAGAACCTCACCGGCAGGGTCATGAGGTGGGAATACGTCGCTTTGCGCAGATCGGCGACCACCGCCTCGCCCATCAGGTTCAAGTAGTAGATCCGCACCGCATTGAAGCCCGCCTGCAGCGCAAAGACTCCCAGGAGGACGACCGCGATGAGATCCAGGTTCGACTCATCGGCCTCAGGACGCAACGCCGTGTCTACGAGGTTGCCCAGCACCTGCGGATACACGAGCCCGAGTGAGGACGCGAATACCACTCCCACCAGAGCCACGACGAGATACCGGCGATAAGGGCGAACAAACGGGGCCAGTCGTGACAACTGCTCGAATGCGGCCCTGTCCAGAGCCTGGCGGGGCTCATCGAGATTGGGGCGGCGACCGCGAGGACCACGCAACATTCAATCGATCCTAGGTCGGCTTCCTGCTGCAGAGGCCCCGCTGCCTACGCCTGCTGTCACATGACCATCGAGGCGTCTGTCAGGAAGGCGACCCCCGCTCGGGCTTCAAACCGTAAGGAATCTCACGATGACTTCGCCGGCCGTCTTCGTGCGCCGCGACCCCGCCCTTCGCCAGAGGTTCTTCGTGATAATCCACCGCTTCGAAGAGCGCCGCCGCCGCTCGGTGCGCGCCGGGGCCGGCGGGCTCCTCGGCGAGTTTGACGGGTATCTCTCCGTACAGAAAACACCGAACGGCCCTACTCTCGTCACTCCTGATCGGCGACACTCGGGACATGACGGACACTGTCTCTCCCCCCATGAGGAAGCCGAGCGGGTGGCGTAAATGGTTGCTGAACCTCCCTGTGTGGGTGTACCGCGCCCGGTTGGGCTGGTTGTTCAACAGTTCACTGGTGGTGCTGGTGCACCGCGGCCGCAAGACCGGAGCCGTCCGACGAACCGTCCTCGAAGCTCTTGCGCATCGACCCATCGAGGGAGAGTATCGCATGCTGTCGGGGCGAGGACGAAGCTCGGACTGGTTTCGCAACATGCAAGCCAGTCCGCCGCTGGAGCTGTGGGTTGGTCGTAAACGCATGCCGGTCACGTACCGGGTCCTCGGGCCGCGAGAGGCCACCGAATCGGTGCGGTTGCACATCGAGGCGTATCCGCGCATGTCGCGCCGCATCAGCCCGGAACTCGTGGCCGCCATGGAGCAGGGGACGCTTGCCGACGTGCTGACGGACATACCGGTCGTTGCCCTCAAACCGATCGTCATCGATAGCTCACAACCCTCAACAGGCGATCTGGTTATCGAGCAGCCGAGCCGACAAGGATCGCCGTCAAGATGACCGCCAAGACAACCGCTCCCGCCTCGAGCGAGACGGTGCGACGAAACTCCCGATTCGCTGTTTCGTCTGCGGCGTCGGCGCGAGCCATCTCGGGGATGAGCACGAAGTGGTTGTAGCCGCCGGCCGCAGCCGCAATGCCGACCACGACGGTCTTCAGCAGTAGGACACGCCCCCACCCGGTCGTCCACAGCTGGTTGAAGTCGTCGAGGATGATGATCGTGAGCAACACACCTGCGGCGCCCGCGATCACCAGCGCGCCGGCAGCCACAACGGAGAACCTCACTCCGAGCTGTAGCGCACGGCTCTCGGTTCCCCTCCGGTGACGCATCCACAGCACATGGACGAGCATTGCCAGTCCCCCAGCCCACACCGCAGCGGCACCGACGTGAACCATGTCGACGATGGCGGTAATCAATCGCATGCCTTCCGTCGCCGTGTGTCCGTCGAACGTGTATGACAACAGCGTGACCGCGACGCCGAGGCCGACAACACGCAAGTCTCCGTCGATCTTCCATGCGCGATCAGCGGAATGGACGTTTGGCTCATGAGCGGTGCCCGTAACCAACGGCGGAGACAAGCGGTCCGGGCGGGGGCCCGCACCCACATCGACGAGTTGCCGAACAGCCTGGACGGGATCAGCCGCGGCAAAGGCCGGGACCACCCTCCAATGAGTCCTCACCATCAGTGCGGCACCGGCGAGTCGCATGGTGGCTGCGACTCCGAAGGACGACCAAAACACGTCTCGAACAGTTGCGATTGGCCAAATCGTCATCCAATCCCCGTTGATGACAGCGATCTGAGACACCAATTCGAACACCGCTCCGAAAGACACGAGCGCAGCTCCTCGCCGTACCCAGGTCAAGGCGCTGCGGATGTCTTGTTCATCGCCGCGTAACACCACGGCGGTGAAGACAATCCCGCCGATGGCCAGCATCGCACCCAACAAACCGGCGCTCCTGCCGATCATCCCGGTCATGCCGGCGAACCTGGCGTTGTCTGGCTCGACGGTGATAAAGGATTCGACGTCTGTGGATTCCGTGTTGGAGGATGGAGCCGAAGATTGTGAACCACTTCCGACGCCCCCTACGGCTTCAGGCTGCTCCGTGGAGCGGCGAGACGGAGCAACGAAGCTGAACGCGCCTTCGATGGGGTGCGCATCCGACGCAGCCACGGACCAGCGCACTCCAACCGTGCCGCCGCTCAACGGAGGATCGAAGTGCAGCACCCACTTGAGATGGTCGCCGGACGTGATGGAGTCCGGTTGACGGATCGCTCCGGAGCCGTCCAGCACCACGAAACCATCACCCACAGGCTGGACGGCGGCGGTACCCGCGAATAGCAGCTCGACTTGTGCAACCGGTGCGCCTACGACCGCCTGATCGGATGGAGTGGAAGATCGGAGCCCGGTGTGCGCTTGGGCCACTGTTGGGTCCGGCCACCAGACCGAGAGCAACACGAGTCCGGCCGCGGCCATGCACCGTGCTGGAGATATTGTCAGTGCACGCATCAAGAACGCGAAAAGATAGGTTATCGGCCCGCCATCGGGCGGTTTTTGACTCCCAAAGAACGATCACAACGGGCGGCCGCGACAAACCGAGTATCCGGTGCCCGATCGCGCGTATGCTCGAAACATGGACTTCCGCGTGCTGGGTCCAGTCGTCGCGTACGACGAGGCACGGGAGTTGAAACTGGGAGGGCCCAAACAACGACTCGTCCTCGCCATGCTTCTCGCAGCCCGGGGGAACACCGT
>JBFIPU010000028.1:0-27802 GCA_041609995.1 Acidimicrobiia bacterium | reverse complement strand
TGGGTATCTCGCCCAACTCGGTGAAGACACATTGCCGGCGCGGACTGACATCACTTCGTGACAGCATCGGGGGTCGGCCGTGACCGTCGAAGAGCAACTAACAGCCGTGTTCCGTACAGTAGACAGATACGAGCCGAGTCCCGACCTCTTCGCAAAGGTGAAGCGATCCATCGAAGAGGACGCAGCGCACCGAAGGAGGCTGCGCCGCAACGCAATAGCCGCCGTTGCGGTGCTGGCGTTCATGGCCGTCTACCTCTATGCAACCGTCGATCGGGTGCAAGGAGCTTTCCAGATGCCGTTCTGGGCGTTGGAAGTGCTCGTCACGACGATCATGGTGGGTCTTTTACTGGTGCTGGGACCGTTGATTCGTCGATTCGGGACCGCTTTCGAGAGCGACGTGTTCCGTTCGAACCCGGATACGGGTCGCAGCTTCCTCACGTTGCTGGACATCGCCTACTACCTGACGTTTGGCGCCTTCACGGTCATGACCCTCCAGTACTCGCCGCCGGCCGATGTGGCCGGGGCCGAGCATCTCTCGGCCTGGATCGGATTCGAAATCTGGAGGATTGCCGCGCTGCTCATGCTCATGGGCGTGCTGCACGCCGTGACGCTCATTGCTCTGCCGGCGGTCGGTTTGGTGTTCTCGGCAAACACCCGGCGCGCACTCCGAGCGCGCCTCGGACGAACAGCCCCCCCGGCGAACCCATTGAACGATCAGGTCGATCGACGGATCACGGTTCTCATCTGGGTCATCGTCGGGCTCGCTCTCTTCGGTCTCGCGTTCATCGTGCTGCTGGCCGTTCTGGGCCTCGCCGGATGACCGGGCGCGTCTCGGAAGGTGCGTCCGCACCAGGCGTCAATCTGTGATACGGAACCGTCAGGGGCCACCGACACCGGGCCGGCGAAGCCGTCAAGCGAGCTCGACCAGGTCGAGCATCGATTCGTCGAAGAAGCTGGAGGTCCCCTCCGGCATGAGGATGGCCCGGTCGACCCCGAGGCGGGCCACGAAGTCGGTGTCGTGGCTGACGAGGATGATTGACCCTGGATACACACGCAGTGCAGCCAACAGCGCCTGTTTGGCCTGCGGATCGAGGTTGTTGGTGGGCTCGTCGAGCATCATCACGTTGGGACCCGACAGGACGAGCCGGGCCAGAGCCAGCTTGGTCTTCTCGCCCCCTGACAGGGTGCCGACGTCCTGGTCGACTTTGTCGGCCAACAGAAAGTGACCCAGCAGCGAGCGCAACACCAGATCGGGCTCGCTCGAAACCTCCCGAGCGTGGTCGAACACGCTCATCCCCGGCCTGATCTGCTCGTGCTCCTGGGCGTAATACCCCAACCGGGCATTGTGGCCCAACACGACCGAGCCGAGGTCGGCGGTTTCGACCCCGGCCAGGATCCGTAGCAGGGTCGTCTTGCCCGCCCCATTCAGGCCCAGGATCAACAGCCGCTCACCCCGCTCCAACACCACGTCGACGTCCAGGAAGACGACGTTGTCACCGAAGGCCTTTCCCAGGTTCTCGGCCTCCAGCGGAACACGTCCCGAAGGGTCCGGGGTGGGGAACCGGACCAACACCTGGCGTCCCTGGCGGGTCACTTCGGTCAGCTCGCTCTTCATTCGCTCGACCCGGGTCTCCCAACTCCGGGCCCGCTTTGCCATCTTCTCGGTGGTGCCTTTGAAACGGCGGATGCCTTCCTCGAGCCGGGCGATCTTTTCGTCCTGGTGCTTCCGCTCCCGGATCCGTTGCACACGACGCCGGTCACGCTCGGCCAGGTAGTAGGTGTAGTTGCCGCGGAACGGCTCGAGCCGACCGTCCTCCAGGGCCAGCACCGAGGTGATCGATTCGTCCAGCAAATCCAGGTCGTGGCTGATGACGAGCAGGCCGCCCGAATACTCGGCGAGAAAGTCCATCAGCCAGCTCTTGGCGTCGAGGTCGAGATGATTGGTCGGCTCGTCCAGCAACAAGGTGTCGGTCTCGGCGAACAACACCCGGGCCAGCTCCACCCTGCGCCGCTGGCCCCCCGACATGGTGGCCACCGGTTGATCGAGATCTTCGTTGGGGATTCCGAGGGACTTGGCGAAGCGTTTGGCCTCGGCGATCGCCGTGAAGCCGCCTTTGGCCTCGAATTCCACACTGAGGCGATCGAAGCGACGGATCAGCAGGTCGAGCCCGGCTCCGGCCTCGGATTCCATCTTGCGCCGCGTCTCTTCCATACGGGTCTGCAGGTCGCCGAGGGCGCGGGCCGTCAGGACTCGCTCGAGGGCCGTGAGATCGGGGTTGTCAAGCGCCGGAACGGCCGATTCCTGGGACAGGTAGCCGATCACCCCCGCCCGCGCCAGATGGCCGGACGCGGGTTCCAACTCACCTGCCAGCGTCCTCGTCAGCGTCGTCTTGCCGGCACCATTGCGCCCGACGAGGCCAACCTTCTCGCCTTTCTGCAGGCTGATCGACGCTCCGGCCACCAGCGTGCGGATGCCGGCATCGATGCGGAGGTCACGAGCGAGAATCACGCGAGCGAGGCTACTGAGTAGTGTCGGCTGATGGTCATGGCGAGCATCCCCGACGCCGCCGCCCGATTGGTCCGGCGCTACTACACCTACGCAGGGATCTACACGCTGGCGGCTTCTGTCATCTGGGGCATCAACACACTCTTCCTGCTCGACGCAGGGCTCACGATCGCCGAGGTCTTCATCGCCAACTCGGCTTTCTCCCTCGGCACCATGCTGTTCGAGATCCCGACCGGAGTGGTGGCAGACACCATCGGCCGCCGGATCTCCTTCCTCCTCTCGCTGAGTGTGCTCGCCGCCACCACCCTGGCCTATGTCGGCCTGGCCCAGATCGAGGGAGGCCTCATACTCTTTTCACTCGTCTCAGTGCTGATGGGCCTCGGATTCACGTTCTATTCGGGGGCGATGGAGGCCTGGTTGGTGGACGGCGTCCGCCACCTGGGCTACCACGGGGCGATGGACCGGATCTTCGCCAGGGGATCGATCGTGAGCGGAGGCGCCATGCTCGTGGGAACGGTGGGCGGTGGTGTCCTCGGCAACGTCGATCTGGCGCTTCCCTTCCTCCTGCGATCGGGATTGCTGATAGTTCTGTTCGTGCTGGCGTCGGCCGGTATGCAGGACCTGGGGTTCGAGCCCCGGTCGGTGCCATGGCGGCAGATTCCGAGAGAGGCAGCCGAGATCGCCAGGGCCGGGGTCACGTTTGGGTGGGAGCAGCGTTCGCTCCGGCTGATGATGCTGGCGACGGCGACCCAGATGGGGTTCTTCGCGTGGGCCTGGTACGCATGGCAGCCGTACTTCCTTGAGCTTCTCATGGATGAAGAGGCAGTGTGGGTGGCAGGGGTGGTAGCCGCTCTGCTCGCACTGTCCATGATCATTGGTAACGCAATCGTCGGAGTGGTGACCCGCTACTGCGTCCGACGCACGACGGTTTTCCTGTGGGGCTCGGTGGTGTTCACACTCGCCATGATCGGGGTTGGGGCGGCCGACGACTTCTGGCTCGCTTTGACGCTGCTGTTTCTGGCCGGCCTCACCATGGGTGCCCAGCTGCCGGTCAGATCGGCCTTCTTCCACACTGTGGTTCCGAGCGAGCAGCGGGCCACGGTGATCTCGTTCGACTCCATGGTGGGGGGAGCCGGCGGGGTCGTCGGCCAAACCTCCCTGGGCGGCTTTTCCGACAGGCGCGGTTTCTCGGCCGGCTACATCGTGGGCGGCGCGGTGACGGCTGCCGCGGTACCGCTGCTGTGGTTGGTTCGCCGCCGACGCGATCCGGCCGACCACCTCGAGGGCAGCGACCACGCCGAGGTATCGGCTCCCCAGGGCCTCCCCGAGGTCACGCAGGTCGAGGGCGAACTGAGGGTATAGCCCGCGTTTTTGTGTCACAGGGGCATGCCACCATGCAGACATGGAGGCCGAGATACTGCATGTCGATCTCGATGCCTTTTACGCGTCCGTCGAGCAGCTACTGAACCCGTCGTTACGGGGCAAGCCGGTGCTGGTGGGAGGCGGGGTCGTGCTGGCAGCCAGCTACGAGGCGCGCGCCTACGGTATTTCGGCGCCGATGGGTGTGAAGCGCGCGCTACAGCTGTGTCCGGACGCAGTGATCGTCAAAGGTTCGTTCGAGCAGTACAGCGGGTTGTCCGAGCAGGTGATGAAGATCTGTGAGGACGTCACTCCGGCCATCGAGCAGATCTCCATCGACGAGTGCTTCCTCGATGTGCGGGGGGCAACCCACCTGTTCGGCTCGCCCCGCTCGATCGGCGAACGGATCCGGGCCCGGGTGGCCGACGAGGTGGGCCTGCCCATCTCGGTGGGCATCGCCACGACCAAGCACCTGGCCAAAGTGGCCTCGGGCCAGGCCAAACCCGACGGCCTCATCCTGGTGGACCCTGCACGGGAGATCGCATGGCTCCACGCGTTGCCGGTCTCAGTGATTTGGGGGGTGGGGCCGGTGCGCACCGCTCAACTGGCCGAATACGGAGTCGAGACCGTGGAACAACTGGCCCACACGCCGACCGATTTGCTCACGACCTGGATCGGGCCGGCAGCCGCCCGCCACTTCAAGGCGCTGGCGTGGAACCGCGACGCGCGCCGGGTTCACAAACCGGGCCGGGCCGGCTCCATGGGCAGCCAGAGTGCTTTGGGCCGGGGCCTGGAGGATCCCGCCGAGTTGTCGAGAGTCCTGCTGGCCATTGCGGACAGGGTGTCGGCCCGGATGCGCAAGAAACGCCGGGCGGGGCGCACGATCACTGTGCGGGCCCGCACGTCCGACATGCGCAGCTACACCCGGGCCATCACCCTGCCGGCCCCGGTGGCCACCACCGCCGCCCTGCACGCAGCGGCTCAGGAGCTGCTGGCCGATGCCCGGACCGAGATCATCGGCCCGGTCACGCTGGTGGCGATCAGCGTCAGCAAACTGGAAGAGGCCGGCCCCCTGCAACTCGAATTGCCGTACACCCCGGGAGGCCCGCTCCGCCCGGGAAGCCCGATCGGCTCCGCCCACTTATCGGTCGACAGGCAGGTGGATCGGGCACGCGAGAGATTCGGCAAAGAAGCGGTAGGCCGCGCTTCGGTTCGCCTCGGACCCCAAAGAGGCGTATCTGATGAATTCCGGCGCCTGGCTGAGAAAGACTGAACGACACCACCACCCGGCGACCGGAAACCGGACGACTACGCCTCCTCCGGGTCGGTTTGTGGCAGCGCCTCGCCGGACGGCGACCGGGACGAATCCGTCCCGCTCATCCCGACGATGCCCTGGAAGAACGCCGGCAAGACATAGCCGAAGAGGCGCGACCGGCCCAACAGGGCAATGCTGCCGATCGAGACGACCAGCACCCCAAAGGCAGCGGTGTGGTGGCGGAAGGTGAACCACAACGACCATCCGTAGCCCACGGCTTGCAGCAGCATGCTCCAGGCCGGGTTGTTCAACACCACGAACCCGGCGGCCAAGGCAGCGAGTACCAGTGCATGCCAGGCCGAGATGTGGCCACCGGCGACCAGCCCGGCAACGATCGACCCACCGACCGCCGTATCCACTCGCAAGTCCCACCCGGCGAACCGGGTGCCACTGCCCGCTCGCCTCGCCAACACTCCGTCGAAATGGTCCGACCACCAGGCGGCGGCCAGCAGCAGTGCCAGTGTGCCCCAGGAAGCTCGATAGGCAGCGTAGGCCAGCGGCAGCGTGGCTATCAGCCGGCCCCCGGTGAGCAGGTCGGCCCAGCGGGCGGCAGCAGGAACGGCAATGTCAGAAATCGGTACCCCTGGCTGTGGCGAACTGGATGACATCGATTCGGCCAATGGCGAACCCGGCTTCACAGTACGCCAGGTAGCTCTTCCACATCCGCCGGAATCGCTCGTCGAAACCCTGGTCCTTGATGCCGGCCCAGGCCGCCTCGAACCGCTCATGCCAGGCCGCCAAGGTCTTGGCATAATCCATTCCGAACGCGTCTGAGCCCAGCCACCGCATCCCCGAGCTGCCCACCATCCTCTGCAGAAGCCCCGGCGACGGCAGCATGCCTCCCGGGAAGATGTATCGCTGGATGAAATCGGGATTGGACCGGTAGGACTCCCAGAAGGCGTCCTCGATCACGATCGACTGAAGACCCAGTTTCCCCCCAGGAACCAGCACCCGGGCGATCACATCGAACAGCTCCTGCCAGCGGCGTTCGTCGATGGATTCGATCATCTCCACCGAGACCACCCGGTCGAACCGGCCTTCGATGTCGGCGAAGTCCTGCAGACGGGCGTCAACCCGGTCCCCCACCGAGCTGTTGGCGAGCCGCTTCTCGACATACGCCAGCTGCTCTTCGGAAATGGTCAGAGTGGTCACCTCACAACCGAGCTCGGCCAAATACAACGACAGGCTGCCCCACCCGGTTCCGATTTCGAGCACGCGGTGGCCGGGCTGCACGTCGGCCATCGACACCAGCGCCTGGTATTTGGTGCGCTGGGCTTCCTCCAAATCCTCTGTGCCGTCGAAACGGGCCGAGGAGTAGGTCATGGTCGGGTCGAGCCATGCCTCGTAGAAGTCGTTCCCCAGGTTGTAGTGCTCGGCCATCGTGGCGATCTCTGTGTGCCGAGTGCGACGCAACCGGCTCAGCGCCCGCCCCATGGCATACAGGCGGGGGTGACGGCTGATCCAGGCCTGCTGGTTGGCGGCCGCGAACAACAGGAACCGGGTCAGGTCCTCGGTGTCCAGGTCCCCTGCCATATAGGTCTCCAGGATGCCCAGTGCTCCCCCGCTCAACACCGGAAGCATCAAGCGGGGCCGGTCAAGGCGCACGACCGCCCGCGGGCCATCATGGGGACCCGACAAGACCGACACGGGGCCATCGGACAACGTGATCTCGAGGCGGCCGCGGGTGATGACCCGATCGAGGAGGCGCAGCACCAGCTTGTCCAACATGACGCTCACGACCGGGCCGGGGTCAATGGACTGGACACGGGCTCTGCCGGTGGCAGTCCCCGGGAGCGGTACGGGGCCCGCTTGCCAAGAAGCCGTATTGCTTCCCAATGAATGCCGGCAATGACCTTGAATGTCATCAAGGGATGCTTGAGCAGCATCCCGGCCAGGCTGCGGTTGTCCAGTGGACGGCGATTTCCCTGCAGGACCGCTGCCAATAGATGGCCGTGGCGGTCGGCCACCCGGCTCGCAACCAGGATGGATTCCTCGGGAGGCTGGATCCGAAAGCGATAGATCACTCCCTCGACGTCGACGAACGGCGAGACGAACAGCTGCTTGGGCCAGGTGTGGTCGACCACGCCGTCGTCGATCGGCAGGAGGTAACTGTGGTGCTCGCCAAACGTGTTGGAGACCTCGTACAGGACGCCCACCAGTTGTCCGGAGCGGTCTTCGCAAAACCAGACTGAGAGCGGGTTGAAGACGTAGCCGAGAATCCGGGGAAAGCTGAGGAGGCGGACCCGGCCACCGGCGATGTCGATCCCGGCGCGGCCACACACATCACCGATCCAGGGGCGCAAGGCCGAGCCATCGCGGGGACCGTGATCGGCGTCGTGAAAACTGGCCAGCCCGAACCGATTGCGCCGCAACAAACGCGGGAGCCGATCGAGTTGGTCGATATCGAGCAACGTCCAGAAGACCCGGTAGGTGAAGCGGTGCCGGCGCGGACGGACTCGATGATGCATGACCGAACCGTCGTAGAGGAAGTGGCTCATAGGGGTGCCAGTCTCAACGCCGAGGTGATGGAGTCGGCTGCGGCGTAGGCCGCCTTCAAACCGTCCTCGTGGAACCCATATCGGAAATAGGCCCCGGCGAACCACACCCGGTCGCGACCCTGCAACGAGCCCAGTTCGGCCTGGGCTTCGATGGCGGCGACATCGAACATCGGATGGTCATAATCCCAGCTGCCCAGCACGTCGCGCGGCTCCCGATCGGGGTTGAGCGTCACGAAAACAGGGTCGGGGGTCGTGAGGTTCTGCAGCCGGTTCATCCAGTACGTCAGCGACGGGGGTGCTTCGGGCCGGACCTGTACCACGTTCCAGCTCGCCCAGGCCCGTTCGCTGGTGGGCATGAATGTGCGGTCGGTGTGCAGCACCGCCCGGTTCGTGCTGTAGCGGAAGCTCGAGAGCACGCGGCGTTCTCGCTCGGTCGACCAGCCGTTCAAGATCTCGAGGGCGGTGTCGGCGTGGGTCGCCAGCAGAACCCCGTCGAATCGGTGTGACCCGGCCGCCGTGACAACCTCGACGCCCTCGGCGTGGCGGCATACCTCCTCGACCGGAGTCCGGGTGTGGATGCGGTCCCGAAACGGTCGGGTGAGAGCCTCGACGTACGTTCGGGCGCCGCCTGTGACGGTGCGCCATTGGGGCCGGTCGCGCAGCTGGGCGAGGCCGTGGTTCCGGAAGAAACGGACGAGGGTGTGAGCGGGGTATTCCTCCATGTCGGACGCCGGCGTCGACCAGATGGCAGCTCCCATCGGCAGCAAGTACCGCTCACGGAAAGGTCGGCCGAAATCAGCTGTGAAGTCGCGCAGCGTCAGGTCACCGGGCAGTTGGTCGAGGTCGATCGACCGCACCCGCTTGTTGAAGGCGATGATGTCTGCGATCATCGACCAGTGCCCGGGATCGATGAGCTTGCGGGGATCGGCGAAGAGACCGAGGGCCGATCCCTCGTACTCGCCGGCCGGCCCCCGCACCGAAAAGGACATGTCGGAGCGCTCGGTGGCCACCCCCAGCTCGCCGAACAGGGCCACGAGCCGCGGGTAGGTGACCTCGTTGTAGACGATGAACCCGGTGTCGACGCCCACAGAAGATTCCCCGAACGGGACGTCGATGGTGTGCGTGTGACCGCCGATCCAGTCGGCGGCCTCGAACACAGTCAGATCGACGTGCCGGTGCAGTCGGTGCGCCGCTCCGAGACCGGCGATGCCGGTCCCCACAATTGCTAGTCGCAAGTAATGGTCTCCTCGTCAGCCATGTATTCGAAGCTGATCGGCCGACGGATGTCAAACCGCTGCCAGACTGGCATCGTGGCACGTGACGAAGTTCTGGTTGACGTAGGGGACGAAACGGTGCGGGTCACCTCGCCCACCAAGGTGATGTTTCCCCGCCAGGGTTGGACCAAGCTGGATGTCGTCGAACACTATGTGGCGTGCGTCGATGGCGCTCTGACAGGCGTATTCGGCCGGCCCTGCCTGCTGAAGCGATGGCCCAAAGGGGTCGAAGAGGAACCCTTCTTCCAGAAACGGGCGCCGGCCTCGGCGGGTGAGCGAGCGGCGGTCGCCTACCCCTCGGGACGAACCGCCGGCTGGTTCGTGCCCCGATCCCCGGCCGATGTGGTGTGGATGGCGCAAATGAATTGTGTCGACCTCAACCCGTGGAGCTCGCGGGCCGAGCACCTCGAGCAGCCCGACGAGTTGCGCATCGATCTCGACCCGACCCCGGAGGCCACCTTTGCTGACGTCCGCGCCGTGGCCTTGGCCGTCCGTCCCGTGCTGGAGGAATACGGCCTCGTCGGCTGGCCCAAGACATCGGGCTCCAAGGGGTTTCACATCTATGTCCGCATCCGCCCCGAATGGGGCTTTCGGATGGTCCGCCGAGCGGCGCTGGCCGTGGCCCGGCGGGTGGCGGCCGATCTTCCCGACATCGCCACCTCCGAGTGGTGGAAAGAGGACCGCCACGGGGTGTTCGTCGACTACAACCAGAACGCCCGCGATCACACGATTGCCTCGGCCTACTCCGTGCGCCCGACCGGGTTGGTGTCTGCTCCGGTCAGCTGGGACGAGGTGCCCGAAATCGAACCGCAGGACTTCCCGATGGCCGGTTTCGCCGATCGCTACGCCAAGCTGGGCGACCACATGGACGGAATCGACGACGTCGCCGGCGACATCGCTCCGCTCCTCGAGCTGGCAGACGCACAAGACGGCGGCGTCGAGATCACCGAATACGAACCGCCCGAAGAGGTGCGGCTGCACACGCGGCAAGAACTGCGCAATTGGTGGCCGGGGAACTAGACCGCCGACCTACGGCTTGATGAGTACCTTGCCGGTGGCCTTGGCCAGGGCCGAGGGCAGTCGTTCCATGGCCTCGTCGAGCGGGACAACTTCGCCGATCGACGTCGACCAGCGGCCGTCGGCGAACCGGGCCTGCACCGCCCGATAGGTATTGAGCTGCACGGGAAGCGCCGTCGACCGTATCCAGTCGGTGAGCCAGAACCCTTCGATCTGCTTGCCGCGAAAGATCATCTGTCCGGGGTCGCTGAGCTTGGGTAGATCGGGTGAGAGTTTGCCATAGATGACCCAGCGCGCCCGAGACGGCATCAGGTCGTGGACGCTGGTCGAGAGATCATCGACCACTGCGTCAAAGAACGCCCGTGGCTTTTCGACTTTGATCACCTTCTCGAGCCGATCATGGAAATCGTCGTCGTTCAGGTTGAGCACGTGGGCGGCTCCGATGCCCATCAACGGACCGATCTGCTCGTCCCGGCGAACGATGGCGATTGGGCGCATGCCGGAGTCGCGACCGAGGCCGATCATGAACTTGGACAGCTGACTGCCGCCGGCAGTCAGCACGAACGACTTGGATTTCGTCTTCTTGGCGATGGCAAACATGGCTGCTGCCGTCACCGGATTGACAACGAGCCCGGCCGCATCCTCGTCTTTGACCTCTTCTCGCAGCGGAATGCAGAACTTGGCGTCCGTGATGGCATAATCGGCCCAGCTACCGGAACCTCCCGGGGCAGTCACGAACGAAACCCGGCGGCCATCCAGCGCTTTTCCATAGAGACCGCTGCCAACCGCCACCACATCGCCCACGCCTTCAAACCCGCCGGCGATACCCTTGATCCGACCCTGCCCGTAGCCTCCTTTGATGTACACGCGGTCAGAGGGGTTGATGGCGGCCATCCGAACCTTGATCAACACCTGGCCGGCTTTGAGCTCCGGGATCTCGATTTCGCCCGCTTCCAGGTAGGGGTCCATCGAATCGAAATCCATCGACATGTCGCTGAAGTCGTGGCCCTCGTTCTTCACCAGCAATCCGAACAATGTATCTGGCACGGCCATCTCTATCAGCTCCAGTTCAATAGGACTTTGCCGGCCTCGCCCGAACCGGCCACGTCAAATGCTTCTTCGTATCGTTCGACCGGAAACTCGTGTGTGATCACAGGCGAGATATCCAGTCCGGTCTGCAACATAGCGATCATTTTGTACCACGTCTCGAACAATTTGCGACCGTAGATGCCTTTGAGCGTGAGGCCTTTGAAGATGATGTCGTTCCAGTCGATGGCGTGATCCTTCGACGGGATCCCGAGCAGGGCGATATTGCCGCCGTTGTTCATCACCGACAGCATCTGACTCAGTGCGGCGCCGGCGCCCGAGATCTCCAATCCGACGTCGAACCCTTCCCGCATCCCGAGTTCTTCCATGGTGGCGACCAGATCGGCGGTGCGGGCGTCGAGGGCACGGTCAACGCCCATTTTGGACACGATCTCCAGGCGGTACGGGTTGATGTCGGTCGCCACCACGTAACGGGCACCGACGTGGCGGGCGATCGCCACCACCATCATCCCGATGGGCCCGGAGCCGGTGACCAGCACATCTTCGCCCACGAGGTCGTATTCGAGGGCGGTGTGGACCGCGTTACCGAGCGGATCCAGCAGCGTGGCGATCTCGTTGGGAATGTTGCCGGGGACCGGGTAGGCGTTGGCGGCCGGTATCGCCACGAAATCGGCGAACGCTCCCGGGCGGTCGATGCCAACGCCGATCGTGTTGACGCAGAAGTGGCGCCGCCCTGCCCGGCAATTGCGGCACACGCCACACGTGATGTGCCCTTCGCCGGCGACGCGGGAGCCGATCTCCATGCGGTCGACCTCCGATCCGACCTCGACGACGGTGCCGGTGAACTCGTGCCCGATCGCCATCGGAATCGGGATGGTGGCCTGGGCCCACTCGTCCCAATTCAGGATGTGGAGATCGGTGCCGCAAATCGAGCTCTTCGAGACCCGGATCAACACGTCGTTGGGCCCCACCGCCGGGCGTTCGATCTCCTCGAGCGAGATCCCGGCCTCGGGCCGGCTCTTGACCAGGGCCCGCATCAGGAGACGACTCCCAGCTCCTGGCCGACCTTGACGAACGCCGCCACCGACTGGTCGAGGTGGTCTTGGGAGTGGGCGGCCGACATCTGGGTGCGGATGCGGGCTTCTCCTTTGGGGACCACGGGGAATGAGAACCCGATGACATAGATGCCCTCCGCCAGTAGGCGGTCGGCCATGTCGGAGGCCAGCTTGGCGTCTCCCAGCATGACGGGGATGATGGGGTGTCCCTCGCCGGCCAGCTCGAACCCCGCTTTCGTCATGCTGTCACGGAAGTAGGCCGAGTTGTCTCGCAGCCGAACCCGCAGCTCGTCGCTCTCCCCCAGAAGGTCCAGGACCTTGATCGACGTGGCGGCGATGACCGGGGCCAGCGAATTCGAGAACAAGTAAGGGCGGGATCGCTGGCGCAGCCAGGCCACGATCTCTTTGCGGCCCGACGTGTACCCGCCCGACGCGCCGCCCAGAGCCTTGCCCAGTGTCCCGGTGACGACGTCGATGCGGTCGGTGACACCCCAGTAGTCGGGCGTTCCCCCGCCGCTGTCTCCGACGAAACCCACGGCGTGCGAGTCATCCACCATCACCAGCGCGTCGTGCTCGTCAGCCAGATCACAAATGACCGGCAGGTTGGCGATGATCCCGTCCATCGAGAACACGCCGTCGGTGGCGATCATCCGGTAGCGGGCGTCACGGGCGTCGGCCAGCTGCCGCTCTAGGTCGGCCATGTCGTTGTTGGCGTAGCGGAATCGACTGGCCTTGCAGAGACGGACGCCGTCGATGATCGACGCATGGTTGAGGGCGTCGGAGATGATGGCGTCTTCCTCGCCGAGAAGCGTCTCGAACAGGCCGGTGTTGGCGTCGAAGCACGACGAATAGAGAATGGTGTCCTCGGTTCGGAGGAAGGCGCTGATGCGCCCCTCCAGCTCCTTGTGTACCGTCTGGGTGCCGCAGATGAAGCGCACCGACGACATCCCGTACCCGTACGTCTGCACTGCGGCTTGGGCCGCCGTCACCAGGTCGGGGTGGCTGGCCAGGCCGAGATAGTTGTTGGCGCACAGATTGATCACCTCACGACCGTCTTCGAGGGTGATCACGGCGTCCTGGGGCGATGCGATGGTTCGCTCGGCCTTGAAGAATCCGCTCTCCCGCAGCCGGTCCGTCTCGGCTGCCAGGTGCTCGAGATACTCCATGCAGGAAGTCTACGACCGGCCCGGCCCACGCATTGCGCAGGGTGTTGCGCGCTGCCCTCAAGGAAATCTGGCGTGGTCCGATGCAACTATCACCAGAAAGGTGAAATATGGAATACGCACTCGAACCATTCAGGAAGTACGCCGATTTCAGCGGTCGCGCCCGCCGCCGCGAGTACTGGGGGTTCACCCTCCTGATCACGCTGGTCTACATCGGTTTGATGGTCCTGATGGCCATCGAATCGCTGGCGCTCATCGCCTCGATCGTGCTCATCATCTTCGGTCTCGGCATCATCGTTCCCTCCCTGGCGGTGACCGTGCGTCGGCTCCACGACAGCAACAAAAGCGGGTGGTGGTATTTCATCGGCCTGATTCCGCTGGTGGGACTGGTGCTACTGGTCTTCATGGTGATGCCGGGTGACACCGGCCCCAACCAGTACGGGCCGGATCCCAAGGGATCGAACATCATCGGCGACGAAGTCTTCGCAGAAGCCGCCTAGATAACGTCGGAGTGTTCGGAGTCCTCAAACTGTTCCGCTATCGAAGCGAACGTGCTTAAATCCCTCCGGGCACGACAGAAAGAAACCATGGCGACCAGTCATTTTTGCAACGGAACCTGGCGAGATGGCCCGGTTTCGGCTTGCGACAAGCACAAGAAGCTGAGCTCCAAGCAGGCAACTGTGTACCGCGGCACCGGCACGCCCGGCGGTTTCTCCGGCAAGGCGCCCGAGTCGGACGCAGGCGGTTCGTCGGGTAGCTCGGACAACGGAAGCTGATCAGGAGCGTCGCCCTCCTGGATTGATGGTCTGCGGCTTCGTCTGATCGGTAGCGTGGCCGGATGCGAATCGGCGTCGACGTCGGAGGGACCAAGACCGAGGCGATCGCCCTCGACGACCACGGAACCGAACTCTATCGACGCCGCATCGCCACGCCCGATGGATACGACCAGTTCCTCGTTGACGTAACCGTCCTCCTCGCCGAAACGGAATCCGCTGCCGGACCGGCCCGAAGCGTCGGCTTCGGGACCCCGGGGGCCATCTCGCCGGCCACAGGTCTGATGAAGAACTCCAATTCTGTGATGTTCAACGGCAAAGCGCTCAAATCTGATCTGGAGAACGCCCTCGGCCGCGAAATCCGCCTCGCCAATGACGCCGATTGTCTCGCCATGTCCGAAGCCATCGACGGCGCCGCCTCGGGTGCCCCCACCGTCTTCGCCGCCATTCTGGGAACCGGAGTGGGCGGCGGCATTGCGATCAACCAACAGCTCCTAGCCGGCCCCAATGCAATTGCGGGCGAATGGGGACACAATCCCCTCCCGTGGCCCACATCTTTCGAGTTGCCCGGGCCGGCCTGCTATTGCGGGCTATCCGGATGCATCGAGACCTGGATTTCGGGAACCGGCCTGGCCGCCGACCATCAGCGACAGACCGGCACCGAGTTGCGAGCCGAGGAGATCGTGGCCTCTGAAGATCTGGATGCCAGGGAATCCATCGATCGCTACGTCGGCCGCCTGGCTCGAAGCCTCGCCTCGATCATCAACGTGCTGGATCCGACGGTGATCGTGCTCGGCGGCGGCATGTCCAACGTCGATCTGTTGTATGAACGAGTTCCCGAGCAGTGGCGGCAATGGGTCTTCTCTGACCGGGTGGACACCAAACTCGTCAAGGCTGCCCACGGTGACTCCAGCGGCGTGCGCGGCGCCGCCTGGCTGTGGTGATTTCCTGGTCCTGCTGACAACCGTTGTGACGATCGTTCTACGTTGGTTGCGTCGAGCCGCCATGCCAGCGGTAGGCGGCAAATGAGGCAATGACCGCCCCGATGGTGTTGGCGACGAGATCTTCCATGTTGTTGACATACCCACCGACATAGGTCTTCTCACGGAGGAGTGTGCCGACGAATTCGACGATCTCCACAAAGGCGCCGGCGCCGCTCGCCATCATCACCGCCGCCAAGATCAACGCCGGTCTCCGCTGACCACTCCAGCGGGTGATCGCCTCGTAGGAGGCCCACGCGCCCACGCCTGTGGCTACGGCGTGGTAGAGCTTGTCAAAGCGCAACCCGCCAACGAGCGCCAACTCGTAGAGCGGTGCTCCGTCGATCAGCAACAGACCCCCTGCCATGTTGCCGACGGCGATGGCTGCCAGCGCCCACAGAGTCGCCATGGAAAAGTGGGCGGAACGATGAATCAACCAGATGACCCCCGTCATCACGACTGTGACCGGCACGTAGTAGTTCACGCTCGCGTTGCCGACCGCCAAACCGTAGATCAGGAATCCGGTGGTGGCCGCGGACAGCGACAGGATCACACGGCGCATCAGGACAAGCTACCGCCGGAAACCGGGTAGCCGCCTACAAGGCGAACACGTCGTCGAGTTCGGCGAAGATCCTGGCTCGCCATTGCGAGAGGGGGCTATCGCCGCTCAGGAGTGCCTCGGTGGCCTCGAGAACGGCCGCCAGGTCCACGATCCAGCAATAGGGATCCATCGCGGAACGTTCGGCGATCTCATCCGGCATGGGCATGGCGGTCATCCACGACGCCATCTTGTGCGTGTGACCGGCCAGCAGAGCACCGACCCCGACGGTGGCCAGCCTCCCGGCCAGGAGGCGATCGAAAGACGAGGGCCGGCCACCCCGCACCACATGACCGAGCACGGTGACACGGGTCTCGAGCAGATCGGCGGCCTCCCCGCTGCGGGACTCGAGCTCGTGGTCGACCCGCTCCTTCAAATCCGAGATGTCGATGTCGACCCCTTCCGCCACGATCACCGTGACCCGCTTCGGCCGCTTGGGGCGCTGCCGAACCCGCAGCACCCGTTCGACCACCGCTTCCACGATCTCATCTGCGCTGTGACGGGACTCCGGAAACAGTGCCAAGTCGGCTCCGGCTGCCACAGCCGACGTCATGGCGAGATAGCCACACCGCCGGCCCATCACCTCGATCAAGAACGTGCGCTCGTGGGCTCCGGCGGTGTCGGCGATCTTGTCGCACGCGTCGACGATGGTGTTGATGGCGGTGTCGACCCCGATCGCCATGCCGGTGAGGCCGATGTCGTTGTCGATGGAGGCCGGGACCCCCACCACGGCGGGGGTGTGGTGGCCCCCTTCGTCGGGATCGCCCAGCAGCTGCGCTCCGGCCAGCGAGCCATTGCCGCCAATCACGAGCAGTTTGTCGACGCCGGCGGCCGCCATGGCTTCCCGCGCCCGGTCGCGTACGTCGCGTTGATGGAACTCGGGGCACCGGGCCGATCCGAGCACCGTGCCCCCGAGCCGATGGATGCCGTCGAGTACCGGCGGCGTCAAATCGACAAAGTCTCCCTCAACCAATCCGCGGTACCCGCGCCGGACGCCCACGACCCGCGCATCTCGGGCCAGTGCGACCATACCGGCGGCGCGGATGGCCGCGTTCATCCCAGGCGCATCGCCGCCACTGGTGAGAATTCCGACCGTCTCCACGACCCCACGTTAGACACGGCCTGATCCGCGCCCATACCGTGGGCCACCACCGGCGATTTCCGCCACCTACAACCCTGGGTTCTGGGTGTCAGCCATACCCTGGGTTCTAACCGGCGATTTCCACCACCTACAACCCTGGGTTGTGAATGGCGGCTAGCTGCAGCCTTTGCTGTCGCCGCAGTTCATGCAGCGGTAGCAGGAGCCGTTGCGGACGGTGATGTGGCCGCAGGTGTCGCACAAAGGGGCGTCGCCCATCATCTCGCCCAGGGCCGCCTGCACCGAGCTGGTCTGGACATTGCCACCACTGATCTCGACCTTCTTCTGATGGATGTCGGTCTCCGAGACCGTGATCGAGCCACCGGGTGGAGCATCCGACGGGCGCTCGGGCACCGGTGTGGGCTTGGAGGATGCATCGACGAACCTGGCCGCACTCGACTGGGCCTCGATGTCCTTCTCCATCGTTCCCTCGATGATGTCCATCTGATGACCGGTTTGGACTGCCGTTCCCTTGGGGGGCTCGGGCAGTGCCCGGGTCTCGGTCGGCGGCACCTGCACCAGATCGCTGCGACCCAGGTATTCCAGACCCAGAGCGCGGAACACGTAGTCGACGATGGAGTTCGCCATCTTGATATTGGGGTGGCCCTCCACCATGCCGCGTGGCTCGAAGGTCTGGAAGGTGAACGTGTCCACGAACTCCTCCAACGGCACGCCGTACTGCAAGCCCTTGCTCACGGCGATGGCGAAGCACCCCAGCACACCCCGCAGGGTCGCACCCTCTTTGGCGAGATCGATGAAGATCTCGCCCAGGGTGCCGTCTTCGTACTCACCGGTGCGCAGGAAGATCTTGTGACCGCCGACCCGCGCCTCCTGGGTGAACCCACCCCGCCGGCTCGGCAACAGGAACCGGGGACGGGCCACGCCATCGTAAGCCATCGTTGGGCTCACCTCGGAGCTGAAGGATCCGGTCACGATCTGGGCGGTCTCCTCGAGCGCCTCGTCGAGGCCCTCGATCTCCTCGTCCTCGGGCGTCTCGCCCTCATCGGTGGTAGCCGACAGCGGCTGGCTGGCCTTGGAGCCGTCCCGATACAGGGCCATGGCCTTGAGACCGAGCTCCCAGCTCATCATGTAGCTCTCTTCGATGTCGGCGACCGTCACCTCGTTGGGCATGTTGATGGTCTTGGAGATGGCGCCGGAGATGAACGGCTGGGCTGCCGCCATCGCCTTGATATGGCCGGTGTGGTGGATGAACCGGGTGCCGTAGCGGCCGTTCTTGTTGGCCGTGTCGAACACCGGCAGATCCTTGTTGGCCAGGTAGGGAGCGCCCTCGATCGTCTGGCGTCCGCAGATGACGTCGTTGGCCTCCTGGATCTCCTCGGGCGTGAATCCCAGCTCCTCCAGCAGGTTGAAGTCGAACGACGTGTACTGGTCCTCGGTGAAGCCCATCCTCTTGAGCTCGTCCTCGCCGATGACGAACACGTTGAAGGCGTGGCCCAGCTCGAAGACGCCCGGCAAGGTGGATTCGATGCGTCCGATCGCCTTGGTGCTGAAGCCTTTGGCCGAAAGGCTGGCCCGGTTGATGTGGGGCGCTCCCAGCAGCGTCATCGTGCCGACCACGTAGTCGACGATTTCTTCGATCTGGTCTTCCTGGTAGCCGAGGTGCCGTAGCGCCGGAGCGATCGACTGGTTGGCGATCTTGAAGTAGCCACCCCCGGCCAGCTTCTTGAATTTCACGAGAGCAAAGTCGGGCTCGACGCCGGTCGTGTCGCAATCCATCAGCAGGCCGATGGTGCCGGTCGGCGCCAGCACAGTCGCCTGAGCGTTGCGGAAACCATATTCCTCACCCAGGTCCACAGCTCGATCCCACACCGACCTGGCCGCATCCGCCATCTCTTGCGGGACGAGGTCGTCCTCGATCCCCATGACATAGTGGGTGATGCCCTCGTAGGACGACGGATCGACGTTGTAAGCGGCCCGGCGGTGGTTGCGCATCACGCGCAACATGGCGTCGCGATTGGGCTCGAACTTGGGGAACGGCCCTTTGGCGGCGGCGATCTCCGCCGAGGTGGCGTACGCGTGCCCGGTCAGAATGGAGGTCAGTGCTCCGGTGAGCGCACGGCCTTCGTCCGAGTCGTACGGCACGCCCGTCCGCATCAGCAGCGAACCGAGGTTGGCGTAGCCGAGCCCAATGGTGCGATAGTCATAGGAGCCCTGGGCGATTTCTTTCGAGGGGAAGTGGGCCATCGTCACCGAGATCTCGAGCACCAACGTCCAGACCCGGATCGCGTGCTGGTAGTCCTCGGTCAAGAAGCGGTTGGCGTCCTCGTCGTAGAACTTGACCAGGTTGAGGCTCGCCAGGTTGCAGGCGGTGTTGTCGAGGAACATGTACTCGCTGCACGGGTTGGAGCCGCGGATCTTTCCTTCGGCCGGCGCCGTGTGCCATTCGTTGATGGTGGTGTCGAACTGCATCCCGGGATCGGCGCACGCCCAGGCCGCCTCGGCGATCTGGCGCCACAGATCCCGGGCCTTCAGCGTCTTGGCCACCGAGCCATCGGTACGGGCGGTGAGGTGCCAGTCCTCGTCGTTCTGGACGGCTTTGATGAAGTCCTCGGAAACCCGCACCGAGTTGTTGGAGTTCTGACCGGAGACGGTCTGATACGCCTCGCCGTTGAAGTCGCTCGGGTAGCCGGCCGCGATCAGCGCCCGCACCTTGTTCTCCTCTTCGGCTTTCCAGTTGATGAACTCTTCGATGTCGGGATGGTCGATGTCGAGGATGACCATCTTCGCCGCTCGGCGGGTGGTCCCACCGCTCTTGATGGCACCGGCCGCCCGGTCCCCGATCTTGAGGAAGCTCATGACGCCCGAGCTCTTGCCGCCGCCGGCCAGGCGCTCGTTTTCGCCCCGGATCGTCGAGAAATTGGTGCCGGTACCCGAACCGAACTTGAACAGCCGGGCCTCGCGCACCCACAAATCCATGATGCCGCCGTCATTCACCAGATCGTCCTCGACGCTCTGGATGAAGCAAGCAGACGGCGCCGGCCGGCTGTAGCTGTCGTCGGACAGCTTGGCGACGCCGTCCTCCTCGTCCACGAACCAGAACCCCTGGGCCGGGCCGGTGAGGCCGTAGTTGTGATAGAGGCCGGTGTTGAACCACTGGGGCGAGTTGGGGGCCGCCATCTGGTGCACGAGCATGTACTTGAGCTCGTCTTCGAAGATCTGGGCGTCCTCGGCGGTGGCGAAGTATCCGTACTCCTCGCCCCATGCCCGCCAGGTTTCTGCCAGTCGGCTGATGACCTGTCGGGCCGAGCGCTCCGGTCCGGTCACGACCTCTCCGTCGGCGTCCAACAGCGGGTTCCCGTCGGCGTCGAGCTGGGGAACGCCGGCCTTGCGGAAGTACTTGGACACCATGATGTCGCTGGCGACCTGTGACCAATCCTCCGGAACCTCCGCTCCGAGCATCTCGAACACCACTGAGCCGTCCGGGTTGGTAATACGGGAGTCGCGCCGCGACCAACTGACGGTGTCGAACGGATCCTGCCCCTCGGTGGTGAAGCGTCGCTCGAATGTCAGTCCGGTGGTCGTCTTCGGCATGGCCTGGTCTCCTCTGGTGTCTGGATCTGGTGTCGGATCGTTGGTGGTTCTGACGGTCCCCCGCTCGAGGCGGCCCTGCTGACGTGTGTTTCGGGTGTGTTTGGGGTGTGTTTGGGGTGTGTTGACGGGGTGGTGTTGCCTGCCAACAACCACTATATGTTGTGGTTGATGTTTGGTGGACCACATCATGTTGGGCGGGGACGCGAGTGTAATCACATCGATGTAACTACGTCAAGGTTATTCGCCGCCTCTGACAAGAAACTCGAAGGAAAGATTCGCGCTTCCGCTCCGACAATCCATTCTGTCCTCTCCTGGCGTCCATTCACGCGCGTCCTTGTGCGGGAGAAGTGGGGGAAGTGCGGGAAGACGACGGGCCTACTCTCGAGATACTCCCCGATGAATGGCAACGTCGGCGCCAAGATAAACGAGTGGACCCGGTCGCGGAAACCAAACCCGGCAGACCGCGAAAGAAAGGCGAACGGCCGGCTCTGGAAAGCCAAGCTCGCCCCTCATCCCGCCCATCGCCGCGCTGTTACGGCTTCGCGTCGCATGCGATAGAGTCGGAAAACCGCAAGAGGAAGGACGAACCAGATGCCCAGGTTCATGATGGTGTACAAAGGCGAGGCCACCGACTTGGCAGACATGTCAGAGGAACAGGCCGCTGAGGTCGCGGCCAAATGGGGCCAGTGGATCCAAAGCGTGGGGTCGGCCTTGGTCGACGTCGGAACGCCGTTCGGGCCGGCCGCGTCGTACGTCGACGATGGCACGACCGGTAGTGCGGTCCCGCTCAGCGGATTCTCGATCGTGGAAGCCGACAACCTCGATGCTGCCGGCGCACTCACCGCCGGACACCCGTATCTCAGCGAAGGCAAAGGTGACTATGCCATCGACGTCTACGAGATGATGCCGACGCCGGACATGTAGACGCCTCGCCGTAAGCCACCCGGGCCGGGTGCCTTGGGACGACCAGGGGGCTGCCGGGGACGGTTAACGCAGGCGACCCGACCTCTGGCTGCTCGACGAGCAGAGCCTCACGTCGTTGAAGCGCCGCGCCTTGACGGCCCCCGGCACCGAACGGTGTCGCATCGAGCTCGCGGCGACTGCATCGGCAATCAGCCGGCATCAAACCTCTGGAACGGCCTCGGCGATGTCCTGGCGTTTCCCGGTCCAGCTGGCGGAAAGAGTACGGGGCCGCCTCACGTAGGATCACCGCCGACTGTCACAGCCGGCGGGGCCCGGTCGCCGGATGGCGCCCGCATCTACCGGCTCGGCGCTCGCGACCGACCTGTACCCGACCGGAAGACCCCACTACGCCGTCGGGTTCTCCCGCAGCCAGGCCCGGAGCAGCTCGACGTTGGCCAGGTGGTCGTCATAGGTGACGGCGTAGCGAGTCTCTCCCGAGTGCAGGTCGATGGTCACATAGAACCACCAATCCCCCGGGGGCGGGCTCAGGAACGCATCAATGGACGCCTCGTCCGGAGCGCTGATCGGCGTCGGGGGGAGCCCGTTGTGCTTGTACGAGTTGTACGGCTGGTTCGACGCCCGCTCGGCGCTGGTGGTGAAGATGCGGTCTTCGACCACCGGGTACAGGATGATCGAATCCATCTGCAATGGCCCCCCGCCGGCGAGCCGGTTGGTGAGCACGCGCGCCACCTGGGGCTTCTCGTTCTGGTTGTAGGTTTCCTTTTCGATCACGGAAGCGGCGGTCAACACCCGGCGCCACTGGTCCCGCTCTACCTGCCGGGTCTCCAGTTGTTCGATGCGGCGATCCACCATCGCCTGGACGATCGCCGAGGCTGTTGCACCTTCTCCTGGCTGGTAGGCGCCGGGCGCCAGCCAGCCCTCCGGGTTGCCACCTGCTTCCGGCGGTAGCTCCAAGGCACCGATCGCCGCCTCCACCTCTGCAGCATCGAAGCCGAAGGCGGCTGCGATGTCGGTCGCCAGATGTTTGGTGAGGGCGCCGCCCGGAGCAACGGTGTTGGGACCGCCGACTGGTTTCAGGACCGAGGCATAGGCGCCATCCACCGAGGTCGTTGATATTGATGGCGCGGGGGGAGGTGTTGTTGTGGTCGACTCGGGCGGAGCTGCGGTGGCGTTGCTGGTCGGCGAGGTAGTCGAAGACGTGCTGGTTGCAGCTGGTGGTGCCGTGGTCGGGGTGGCGGGGGCCGACGTGGGCGGCGGGGACGGAGCCATGGTCGAACCGGGTGTCGAGCCCGGCGTCGAGGCGGACACCAATCCCTCGCGTCCGGTCGAGTCGTCGGCTATCGGGCCGGTGGCGACGTCGCTACATGCGCCGAGCACAATCAACAGGACAGCCAGGCCGGCCGGAGTGCATGAGCGCTGTCTCCGTTTCACGACGACAATCCTGCCGTATTGCGTACCCGTATGGAAGACCGGCGCCGCCGCGAGACGCCATCAGCCATGTCGATCGTCTCTTCGAGGCACGGTCGTGGGCGACCCGAAGCCTGTCGAGCATTCGTGGGGCCCGGATACCGGGCTAGTCGACGTTCTCGAGGATCGCCACGTTCTCGTTTCGACCGAAGGCCCGGGCCTCTTCCAGAGGGGTGGTGTAGTCATCGACGTCGGTTCGGGCAGCGGGGTCTGCCCCGCGGCGCAACAGCAGCTCGACCAGCGCGGGTACGTGATAGGCGGCCGCATAGTGCAGCGGCGTGAAGCCGTTCACCCCCCGCTCTTGAATGTCGGCTCCTGCATCCAACAGCAGCTCCACCACCGCCGCGACATCGGAACGGTCCGACGACAGCGCAGCAATCAGTGAGGGGAAGCCCGCGTGTTCCCGATAGTTGGGGTCGGCACCGAGGTTCAACAGCTGTTCGATGAATCCGAGCGGGCTGTGGTAGATGGCGTACTCCAGCGGGATCTCGGCCAGGTGGAGTGGCCCGGTCGGGGGCTGATTGGGGAACTCCGGCGGATGGCCGAGCAAGTCGAGAAGAGCCGACAGGTCACCGTCGACGTAGGCCTGGTGAACCGCGAGGTTGGTCCGGGCATCCATCAGATCATTATCGGTCAGGCGGTACCGGTTTCGCGGTTGCTTTCGACCTATCGTCTCAGGATGGAGATTCCGGTCCTCGGGGCCAACGAGGTGAGGGTGCTGGGCTGTTTGATTGAGAAGGAGCAGACCACGCCCGACTACTACCCCCTCACCCTCAATGCTCTCCGGTCCGCCTGTAATCAGAACTCCAACCGCGAGCCCGTGATGGACCTCACCGAGTCGGAGGTGCTCGCCGCACTGGACGAGCTCCGCCGCATCGGACTGGTGACCACGACCAGGGTGGCAGGAGGCCGATCGGTCAAATACCGCCACAAGCTGGCCGAGACCCTCGATTTGTCGAGGGACGAGCTGGCCGCCCTGGCGGTGTTGTTATTGCGAGGCGACCAAACGGTTGGTGAAATCCGCACGCGGACCGAGCGCTATGTCACATTCATAGACCTGGATGCCACCAAGCGCACGCTGGACGCCCTCGCCGACCAGGACCTGGCGATGGTGCTGGAACGCCGGCCGGGTGAGCGGGAGCCGCGCTGGCGTCACCTGTTCGGGCAGCAGACCGAACCGACCGAGCCGACCGGGCCGGCCCCGGGCGTCAAGCGGTCGCTGGCGGTTTCCGATCTGGCCGAGCCGGACGCCTACAAGTTGATGACCGGCCTCGTCGTGCCCCGCCCGATCGGGTGGATCGGAACCACGTCGGTCGACGGTGTCCACAATCTGGCCCCCTATAGCTTCTTCAACGCGGTGGCGGCGCGGCCCCCCACCGTGATCGTGGCGCCCGGGCTCCACGAAGGCGATTTCAAGGACACCCTTCGCAACCTCATCGACAACGGCGAGTTCACCGTCAACGTCGTCAGCGCCGAGCTCGCCGAACACATGAACGCCACCTCGACCACCGAGAAAGGCGACGAGTTCGCCCGCGCCGGGCTCACGGCGGTGCCAGGACACGACGTGAAAGCCCCCCTGGTGGCGGAATGCAAGGCCAATTTCGAGTGCCGGGTCACCGATCGGGTCGAGATCGGACGCCCCACCACCACGGCTGTCGTCGTTTTCGGTGAGATCGTGCGCTTCCACGTTGACGAGGCGATCATCGACGATGGTTACCGCGTCGACTCGCGCCGATTGCGTCCCGTGGGCCGGTTGGCGGGTCCCAACTACTCGAACGTCACTGACGTGTATCAAATGATCCGGCCACCGTGAGGTACCGGCGGCGACTCCTGCCTCCTCGTAGACTCCGCCGGTGTCCAGCTCCCCCGTAGACGTCGTCATCTTCGATTTCGGTGGCGTCGTGATCCAATGGGACCCGCGCCACCTGTATCGACAGATCTTCGACGACGAAGCGACCATGGAGTGGTTCCTGACCGAGGTGTGTAGCCCGGAATGGAATCGCGAACTCGATCGCGGGCTTCCGTACGCGTCGGCGATTGCCGAGCGTCAGGCCAAACACCCCGATTACGCGGAGGAAATCGAGGCCTACTGGAGCCGCTGGGAAGAGATGACCCCCGACCTGGTCGAAGGAACCGTCGACATCATCGAAGAGCTGCGCGCCACCGGCCTGCGACTATGCGGCCTCACGAACTTCTCGACGGACACGTTCCCCCGCGCTCAGGCCAAGTTCCCGATCCTGACCACGTTCGACAACATCGTCGTGTCGGGAGCAGAAAAGCTCATCAAACCGCAGCCTGAGATCTTTGAGCTGGCGAGCCTGCGATTCGGGTCGCCACCCGAGCGATGCCTCCTGATCGATGACCGGCCCGACAACGTGGAAGGTGCTCGCGTTGTCGGTATGAGGGCCATTCATTTCTCAGATGCAACCGGGCTCCGCCGGGACCTGGTCGATTTGGGGTTGCTCGACGAGCTCCCGGCCTAGCGAAGGGCCTGGATCAACAGGAGCACGAACAGCACAAAGGCGATGGCACCCAGTATCAACCAGTCGGCTCGCACCGGCCCATCAGGGGAACCCCCGAGCGTGGCGTCTGATCCTGCCAGGAGCTCCAGGGCCACTTCCCGGTGCTCGGGTGGGACGGACAGATAGGTCCGACCTCCGAACCCGATCCGCGTCGGGTAGCCCACTGTGGCGCCGCCGGTGAGCACGACCGGTATGCCCTCGCTCCTCAGACTGGCGGCGTAGATCTCGGCGAGATTGGGATCATCAACGTGACCGATGCGCACGAGTTCCATGGGGAGCAGCGTACCGCTCCGGCGGGCGTGGCCCTCTCAGATGTCGTAGCCGAGCGGGTCGGGCACCGTCTCGCCGCCCTTCTTGCGGGTGATGATCGCCCAGGCTGCCAGCCCGAGGCCGAACAACACGGCCACGATCCCGCCCCCCAGCGCAATGGCGGCGAACGTTCCCACGTATGGCAGGGTCGAGAAGTCGAATCCCAGCTCGAAGGCGACCCCGGGCGAGCCGTCGGGGTTCATCACGACGACCTGCTCCGGGTCAGGCTGGAAAAAGGGGACCGTGACCTCAGCCGAAGTGGAGCCCTCGGTTTCGTCGATCCAAAACGAGACAGAATCTGGATCGGGCCGGCCCTCGCCCGACTCGGTCCGCATCGGCCGCTGATCGCCCAGGTCCACTACCAGGTGAGGGGCCCCGTCCAGGAACGCTTCGACATCCTCTTTGGCCGCCCGTCCGATGAACAGCTGACGCTCACCCGAGACGAGGAACGAGAACTCGAAATCCCCAAGCTCCTGCCGTTCCTCTTCCGTCAGCTGCGCATCGCCCGACAAGGAAGCCGAGTCGATCACGACCGCCACACCGTCGGTCTCGATCCGCTCGACGAACTGGTCGGCGTTGGAAATGGCGTAACCGGCAAAGGCGAAGAGGGCACCCACCAGGGTGATGAGTATTCCCACGATCAGTGCCGCGATACGCCCGCCGGTCATGCGAGAAACCTAGCGCCGATCAGGGAGATAACCGGACCCGATCCCAACCACCGCCTTCGTTCGGTATATAGAGAACGCGGTCGTGCATGCGGCTCGGCCTCCCCTGCCAGAACTCGAACGCCAAAGCCTCGAGCCGATAACCGCCCCAATGGGCCGGCCGGGGAACTGCGTCCGGATAACGCTCTTCCAGTTCGGCCACGGCTCGTTCTAGCTGGTCACGGCCCTCGATGCGATCGCTCTGATGCGAGGCGGCCGCTGCCAGCTGGGCTCCCCTCGGACGGGTGGCGAAATACTCATCTGCTTCCGCTTGATCCACTCGGCCGACCGAGCCCTCGATCCTGACCTGGCGGTGGAGCTCGAGCCACGTGAACGCCATGGCGGCCACGCCCTGTCCGTCTAACTCTCGTCCCTTCCGCGAGGAGAGGTTCGTGTAGAACACGAACCCGCGATGGTCGAAGCCTTTGAGGAGGACGCTCCGAACCGACGGCCGCCCGTCGGAAGCCACAGTGGCGAGGCTGACCGCGTTGGGCTGGGGCAGGCCCGCCTTGTGGGCTGCTCGAAACCACTCGCCAAACACGTCGAACGGGTCTTCACCGAGGGTCGACGGATCGATCCCCTCGGTTTCGTACTCTTCTCGCATCTGAGCGATCAACGTGTTCATGTCATTCATGGAGCTCTCGCCTCACGCAGCCGGCATCGCACAGCGAGCTTATCCGTGATAGCTTTCCAACCATCGACGATCGAAAGGGATCCCACCATGGCCGATATCCATTGCGCCGACCTCGGCAACGAATGCAGCTTCGTGGCCACCGCTGACGATGTACCCGGCATGCAGGAAGTCGTCATGGCCCACGCCGCCGAAGCCCACCCCGAGCTGGTCGAGAACATGACACCGGAGGTGGAGGCAGAGATCGGAAAGGCGATCGCCGGCGCCTTCAGCCAGTAACCGCCCAGGCGGGTGATGCTCGAACCGCTCCCCGCCGATCTCCCGAGGCCGGAGGACGACGGAGCGGCCGATCCGGCTGACCACCACGAGCGGGCGAACCGTGACCGCGTCCGACACCGTGGTCCCCTGGGCGGTCATTCACGTGTACCCGATGACCGGTCGTCCCGACCGAGAACTCCCGGATGGATGGGAGATGATCCCGGGGGCACGTGGCTGCACCCCCCCAGACGTGTGCGTTCCGGGACCTCACTCCTGAATTCAAGGACCTGGGCTGCGATGTGTATGGCCTCAGTGTGCACCCGACCGACCACCAACAGGAGATGCTCGACCGCCTCCATGTCGGCGTCCCGGTGTTGAGCGATCCTGATCGGGAACTCGGGGCCGCGATCGGCTTGCCGACCATGGAGGTCGATGGGATGAAGGTGTACAAGCGGCTGACCATGGCCGTGCGCGACGGTGCGATGGCACGAGTTTGGTATCCGGTGTTTCCCCCCGACCGCAACGCCGGGAGGTTCTCGCCTGGCTGCGGGAACGAGGGCCGTAGGGCTCCGCCTCCTAGCCGATCGAAGAAACAATCGTCTCTTCGAACTCGGCCTTGCCGGCCGTATAGGCCTCGACCGACGCGCTGTAGGTCACGTGCACGGTGACACCGTTGCGGTCGATCCACACTTCATAGCGAGCGATGTTGCCC
>JBFIPU010000027.1:0-27945 GCA_041609995.1 Acidimicrobiia bacterium | reverse complement strand
TTTGGGGTTCCTTGGAAGCTTGCGAAGCAAGCTTCTGGGAACCGTTGCGGGAATCCTTTTGGGGTTCCTTGGAAGCTTGCGAAGCAAGCTTCTGGGAACCGTTGCGGGAATCCTTTTGGGGTTCCTTGGAAGCTTGCGAAGCAAGCTTCTGGGAACCGTGCTTTGCGAACGTGACGCAGGCGGCGGCCCGATCAACCGATGAGGCGCAGTTGTTCGGCGGCTGGTGTCGCGGCCGAACTCTCGGTTGGCTGGGGTCGGTGCCGTCGGTAGCGGCGAAGCCCTCCGGCTTGTTCGGCGAACTGGTGGACCATCCGGCTGACCCGCTTTTGCATTCCTTCGGGCACGAAGCTGTTCGAGCCGTAAAGGCGCCGATAACGGGGGAGGAGGTCGGGCCGGTTCTGTTCGATCCACGAGAGGAAGTGATCGCGCAGTGGGGGTTTCACATGCAGCATGACGGTGCCGAGTGACACCGCTCCCGCTTCTACCGCAGCCTTGGCCACTGCCTGCAGCTGGGCCGGCTCGTCGGAGAGCCCAGGAATGACCGGGCCTATCAGAACGCCAGAAGGGACACCCGCCGCGCTTAAGCGGGCAACCGCCTCCATTCGTTTCCGAGGGTGTGGCGTGCCTGGCTCGGTGAGCCGCCAGACTTCTTCGTCCAACGTCCCGATCGAGAAGTCGACTCGGATGTCCATGGTGTCGGCCGCCGCCGAGAAGACGTCGATATCTCGCACTGCCAACGGGTTCTTGGTCAGGACCGAGAACCGGTTTTCGTGATCGGTGAGAGTCTCGACGATCCCCCTCGTCAGCCGATATTTACCCTCAGCTCGTTGGTAGGGATCCGTGTTGGTGCCAAGAGCGATGAGATCGCCGGCCCACCGGCTCGGCTGGATCTCGCCTCGCAGACGCTCGACGGCATTGACTTTGACGATGATCTTCGTGTCGAAGTCCTCGCCTTGATTCAAGCCGAGATATTCGTGGGTGGGCCGGGCGAAGCAGTAGGTACACGCATGGCTGCACCCACGGTAGGGGTTGACGCTGTACTGAAATCCGAACCGCGGTGGGCCGGGGACCTTGTTGATGATGGTCTTCGCGTTGACCTCGTAGAACTCCAGACCGCGATACTCCCCGATGCCGACCTCGCGTCGGGCGTCCGGGAACATGCTGAGCTGGGGGTCGTCGGCATCGGCCAGGTTCCATCGAAGCGTGTCAGTTGTCATGTCCCGAACCCTAATCGAACATATGTTCGATTGGGGTTTCTTTCCGTGACTGCGACGCGTTCCCGGATGCGACCCGTCAACTGGCCCCCGGCTTCTTCGGGCCGGCCGGTACGCTTCTCGAGACATCGCCACCAGCCACCGGTCACATCATGCAATTCAAGTTCCTCGGTTTCGATATTCGGCTCGACTTCACGTTCCTGTTCATCGGGATTCTCTTCTACGGCTTGTTCACCACGATCGGGCTGGTGCTGTTCTTGCTCGTCTCGGGTCTGACCGTGTTGTTGCACGAGTTGGGGCATGCGATCACCGCCCGCCGGGTGGGGGGCGACGTCCTCTCCGTCAACCTGCAGGGCTTCGGAGGCTTCACGGCCTGGCTCCCCAACGACGGGGTCACGGTGATGGAGCGATTTTGGGTGGCGGCCGCCGGGCCGCTGTATCAGCTGGCGCTGGGAGCGCTGTTCTACGCGCTCATCTATGCGGGGGCGCTGGGATCACGCCTCTCCGACGTCTTGGGCAGCCCCCTCAACTGGACGGCGCTGTGGGTGGCCGACCGCGAGGGTCAATGGCTCGAGTTCGTGGTCCTGGCGATGGCGATCCTGAGCGTGGTCTGGGCGGTCTTCAACCTCGTGCCCATTTTCGGGCTCGACGGATACACGATGTTGCGCCAGCTCATGGTGCGGGTGAGCCCAACGCGCGGAGACGATGTCGCCCGCGTGCTCGGGCTCATCATTTCGGTCGGCCTTGTCGGCTTTTTCGCGTTGCGAGGGGCAATTCTGGGGGCGGTATGGGTCGGCTACATCGCTTTCAGCAACTACGCCTCGGCCACCCGTCGGGAACCCATCCAGCCGAAGCCCACGCGAGAGTCACGTCTCGAAGCCGGAGCCGGCGAGTACTGGCCCTACGAGCCGTTCGAGTCCGAATCGGCCCCGGAGTCGTTGCCCGGGGAGGGTCCGTCGGAACCGCCGGTGTCTCCGGATTCGGATTGATCCTCGTCGTCGAACCCGAGCGCCTTTCGTAGCTCGTTGAACGTCGCCGCCAGGGCGTCGCCGACGGCCGTGGCGGCGTCTTTGGCCGCTCGTTGAGTCTCATCGTCTTTGGCGACGCGCCCGACCGTCGAGGCAGCCTGGTCCAGGTAATCCCGGGCCCGATCGAATGCGCTGGCGACGTCATCGCGATCGACGCTCTCGCCCAGCGGCGCGAGGGTCTCTGAGATCTCCTCCCGTCCCTCTTCCAGTGCTTCGGCCTCCTGCAGGTCTTCTCTCAGCTCGGCTGCTGCGTCGCTTGCCCCCTCTACTTCGCCTTCGGCCGCAGCCCGGTCGGCCGCGCTCGGGCGATCGGTATTCGTGTCCCAGGCGGCTTCGGCGACCTCGCGTCGTCCCGTCTGCTCGGCCTCGATCTCATCCAGCGGCCGGCCCTCGGCCGCTGCCAGCTGGTATTGGGACTTCAGTTGTTTGCCGAGCGACTTGAAGGCACTCGTCACGTTCTTCCATGCGTCGTCTAGTTCTCCCATGGCAGAGGAGCCTATCGGATGCGGCAGAATGGTGCGCATGAAGCTTCATCTGCTCGACGGGACCTATGAACTGTTCCGGTCGTACTTCGGGGCCCCGCCCCGGACCGCTCCCGACGGCCGTGAGGTGGGAGCGGTGCATGGGATCATCAGCTCGACGCTGGCGCTGCTCCGCCAGCCGGATGTCACCCACCTCGGCGCGGCGTTCGACACGGTCATCGAGTCGTTTCGCAATGACCTGTTCCCCGGGTACAAGACAGGCGAGGGCATCGAGCAAACGTTGTTGGACCAGTTCCCGCTCGCCGAACGGGCGCTGGCGGCTCTTGGTGTGGTGGTGTGGTCGATGATTGAATTCGAAGCGGACGATGCCATGGCGTCGGCCGCATTCCAATACGGCGACGAAGTGGAGCAGGTGGTGATGCTGAGCCCCGATAAAGATCTGTCGCAGTGCGTCGTGGATTGGCGGATCGTCACCTTCGATCGGCGGCAGGAGATCCTGCGTGGCGAGGATGGGGTGATCGAAAAATTCGGCGTGAGGCCGGAGTCCATACCCGACTATCTGGCCCTGGTGGGTGATACGGCTGACGGGCTTCCCGGCCTGCCTGGCTGGGGGGCGAAGTCCACCTCGACGGTGCTCGCCGAGTTCCTCCACATCGAGAACATCCCGACGTCCGAGCAGGACTGGGGCGTCCCGGTCCGCGGAGCGGCCAAGCTGGCCGCCACCTTGCAGGCCCACCTCCAAGACGCGTTGCTCTACCGCCGGCTCGCCACCCTCCGCCGCGACGTTCCCCTGTCGGAGTCGCTGGAAGACCTCGAATGGCAGGGTGCCCATCGCACCGAGTTCGAGGCATTATGCGGGGAACTGGGTTTCGACGACCTGGTGGGCCGGCCCCATCGCTGGGCGGGCGAGGACTGACCAGGGCGTGGTCCGGCCCTATGCCGCCGAGATCAGAGCCACTCCTACCAACGCCATGAAGATCCCGGCCAGCTGGAGGGGGGTCATTCGCTCGCGCAGTACGACACGAGCCAGGAGCACGGTCGAGGCCGGATACAACGAGGCGAGGACGCCGATCAGGCTCAAGAGGCCACGTTGCAGAGCCAGCAGCGTGAGGATGTTGCCGGCCATGTCGAAGATGCCCGAAATGGCGGCGATCCGCAATCCGCCTGCCTGGGGTGGGGCCGGCCTGGTGATGAGCACGAGCGCCACTCCGATGGGAATCGAGACGGCCCGGGCACCCGCCAGCGGCCACAAGCCCGACGAGGCGTCCGTCTGGCCGATCACGATGAAGAACGTGCCGAACCCGACGCCCGCCAACACGGCCAGCATCAAAGACTGCCGGTTGTCGAGGATGGGAGCGTCCGGGTTGGGGCTGGTGGACAGCAGCCCTATCGCGACGAGGGCGGTGGCGGCTCCGGTCAATCCCAGTGCTCCCGGCCGTTCTCCGAACCACAGGAGTCCGGCGACCACCGGAATCAAGCCGGCCACAGCGCTCGTGGTCGGGGCCACGATCGACATCATGCCCCCCTCCAGTGCCCGAAAAAACACGATCAGTCCGGCGAACCCGGCCAAGCCGCCGAGGGCGCCGATCGTCGCATCGCGAGGAGGGAATGGGTCGTTCAGCACCAGCATGAATCCGAGGAGGATCACGGCTCCGATCACCTGAGACACCAGCACCACCGGGATCGCAGCCCACCTCCGGCTGGCCAACCCGCCCAGGAAATCGGCCGCGCCGAAGACGACTGCGCCGGCGAGGGCGAGGATCCTGGCGATGGCAGACCTCCCGGGGTCGACCCTGGTTCAGGACCGGGAAGCTAGCCGGGGTTCTCGATCACGATCGACGCCGGGGCGCTGTTGAGGGCCGGTTGGTAGGTGTAGCCGTCGAGGATGACGTTCACAACCGAGAACGTGACGCGATCGTCGGTGAAGCCGTTGATCCGCACATTGATCTTTCCGTCCTTGTTGGCCTCGAAGGCCTCGGTGGCGGCGTTCGCCCCATCCCAGGCGAGGACGATGATGGGAGAGCGGACCCGGTCGCCGTTGCTGTCCCGGATCTCGGCTTTGATCCGCGCCTGCCATCCGTCGTCCCGCCCATCTCCTTCGCCGCTGAACTTGTGCAGGTAGAGGGCGATGACGGGCACCGTGGTCGTGGTGGAAGAGGTGGTCGTCGTGGTGGAGCTCGTCGTGGTCGACGTAGACGTCGATGTGGTCGTCGATGTGGTCGTTGTGGAAGTAGTCGTCGGCGAGGTCGTCGAGGTCGTGCTCGATGTTGTCGCAGGGGCGCGAGTGGTGGTGGGGGCGCGAGTGGTGGTGGGGGCGCGAGTGGTGGTGGGGGCGCGAGTGGTGGTAGTGGTAGGAGGGTCGGTGGCGGGAGGCGGGCTGGTCGTGGGGGACGGCCCCGGCACCTCCTGCCCATCGGAGCCTCCAGCCTGCGGGGCGGGTGCCGTGGTCGTCGGGCTCGCGGCAGGAACGTCCGGGGCGGAGCTCTCGTCCTCAATCGATATGCCCAGGACCTCGAGTTCGATCAAGTCGACCGGTGCGATATCGGCTGAGTCGCCGGAAACGACGCGAGGTCCTGCCTCGGGCCCGGTCGGCCGATCCCGGTCCGCCAGCAACCACATCGCCGAGGCGCCGAGCACCACGAGGACGATGAAGGCGCGGCGCGCCAGGCGGTTGATTTCTTTCGGTGAGCGCGTATACACGACGAGAGGTCCCCTTCCCGTGGCGGAAAGCGTACCGATGCGATCTGCGCGAGGGTGTGACAGACTTTCGCGCTTCCGCCGGTCGGATATGCCCCGGCACGATCGGTAGCATGAAGGCCCATGACGTCGTCCCTCGATCACGAATCGGAGCAGGAGCAGCAGGTTCCGTACGAGCCGCATGTCGGTCAGACCCGCCAGTATTGGCGAGACATCATCCTCGGCGTCAACGACGGCCTGGTTTCGACCTACTTGCTGGTTGCCGGGGTGGTCGGGGCCGGATTGGCGACGCGCACCGTACTGCTCACTGCGATCGCCGGCGCGGTGGCGGGCGCTGTGTCGATGGCTGCCGGCGAGTTCCTCGCCACCCGGACTCAGGAGGAGGTCTTCGACGCAGAGGAGGAGCTCGAGCGCACCCACATCAAGCACTTCAGGCCGCAGGAAGTCGAACAGATGCGGGGGTTTGTCAGGGACATGGGGGTGGCCGACGAGGACGTCGAGCCCGTGGTGCAGGCATTGGCGCGCGACGACGAGACATTGCTCAACGCGATGAAAGCCCTCGAGTTCGGCATCATCGATTCCGAGCGCCGCTCTCCTTACGCCGCCATGGTTGCCTCGGGTCTGCTGTTCATCATCGGATCGCTCTCGTCAGTGGTGCCGTTCATCTTCGATGTGAACCCCGGCACGGGCCTGTGGTGGGCCTCGATCCTGACCGCGGTGGGACTGTTCCTGGTTGGGGTGGCCAAGACGCGTGTGACAAAGACGAACCCGATCGCGGCCGGATTCCAGAACCTCGTCATCGCCGGTCTCGGGGGACTGGCGGCCTTCTACATCGGGAAGGCCTTCGGAGCCACGATCCTCTGAACTCGCATTGTCGTGATGAGCTGACCGGGTGCCGACTCGCGGGCGGCCGCAGCTAGCTTCTGACCTTCAGCAGTCACCGGAGTGGTCATGGCGATGGCAGTCGAAACGATCGCAGCGCGGGCGGTGAATGCCGTCAAGGTGTACGGCGAGGGCGAGGCGGCGGTCACCGCTCTCCGGGGCGTGTCGCTCGATATCGAACGCGGACACTTTGCGGCGATCATGGGACCGTCCGGCTCCGGCAAGTCGACGCTGCTCCATTGCCTGGCCGGACTGGACACCTTGACCTCGGGCCAGGTCTTCATCGGAGACTCGGAACTGAGTGCTCTGAGCGATACCGAGCTCACGATCATGCGCCGTGAGAAAGTCGGCTTCGTGTTCCAGGCGTTCAACCTCATCCCCACCCTCACGGCCCAGGAGAACATCGTTCTGCCGATGACCATCGGTGGCCGCAAACCCGACGCCGGATGGCTCGAAACCGTGATCGAAACGCTGGGTCTGGGCGACCGGCTCACCCACAGGCCGAGCGAGTTGTCGGGCGGTCAGCAGCAACGGGTGGCGGCGGCCAGGGCGCTGGCCTCGAAACCGGAGATCGTCTTCGCGGACGAACCCTCCGGCAACCTCGACTCCAATTCCGGACGCGAGCTGCTGACCTTCCTACAGCAGGCCGTCGCTGTCTTCGGCCAGACCATCGTGATGGTGACCCACGACCCGATCGCGGCGAGCTACTCAGAGAGGGTCGTGTTCCTCGCTGATGGGAACGTGGCGGGCGAACTGGATGCACCGAGCGCCGATGCGATCCTCGATCGCATGAAGTACCTCGAACGGTGATCAGGGCCAGCCTGCGATCGCTCCGTGCACACGCCGGGCAACTCGTGCTCACCCTCGTTTCGATCGCGTTGGGCGTCAGCTTTGTCGTCGGCACGCTGATCTACACGGCCACCACCTCGCGGGCGTTCGAAGGCTTGTTCGATGATGCATTCGCCGGTATCGACATCAACGTGCAGCCCGAGATCGATCTCGAGCTGGTGTTCAATCCGTCCGACATCGCCCGCCTCGACGACGATACCCTCGCTGCATTGGCCTCGACCCCGGGTGTGGCCACCGCCTGGGGTCTGGTCGAAAACGTGGCCCAGCTGGCGACGGCGGATGGGCAGCCATTGAGCCCCAGCGGGCCGCCCCCCTTCGCATTCAATTGGCCGGGGGACGACCTCCCGGTTGCGCTCGAGATCGTCGAGGGTCGCTCCCCGGCAGAAGACGGTGAGGTCGCCATCGACCAGACGAGCTTCGAAGAGGGCGGCCTCAGCCTCGGTGATCAAGTAGCCGTGTTCGCCCCAGGGGGTCGGGAGGAATTCACGGTCGTGGGCGTCACCAACTTCGCAGGGCTGCCCCGACTGGCAGGCTCCAACGTCACATTGACCACCGCCACCGCCCAACGTCTGTTCGACGCAGAGGGCCAGTACACCCGCCTCTCCGCGACCATCGAACAGGGGGCAGATCTCGAGTCCGTGCTGCGGGAGGCTCGGCTGCGCCTCGGAGAAGGCGTCGATGTCGTGAGTGGTCAGACGGCAGCTGAACAGGGTGCGCAGGAGATCACAGATGCGCTCGGTTTTCTCAACACGTTCCTTCTCATCTTTGCCGGAGTTTCGGTTTTCGTGGCCACGTTCATCATCTACAACACGTTCCGAATCCTCATCAGCCGCCGGACCCGCGAGCTCTCCCTCCTGCGAGCGATCGGTGCCACCTCCCAACAGGTCACCCGCGCCACCGTGCTCGAGTCGCTGGTCGTCGGCGCCATCGCCTCTGTCCTCGGAGTATTCCTGGGCCTGGGTCTGGCCATCGGGCTGCGGGCCGTGCTCGAGGCAATCGGGGTCGAGCTTCCGTCGACGACTTTGGTGGTCAACCCGTCGGCCATTGCGACTGGGCTCGTGCTGGGGATGGTGGTGACCGTTGCCTCGGCGTTGATTCCCATCCTGAAGGTCCGCCAGATCACCCCGATGGAAGGGCTGCGCGATTTCGGGGGAGCGCCGGGGCGCCGGCCGCTGTTGTGGCGGCTGATCTTCAGTGCGTTGTTGTTCTTGCTCGGCGGCGGCTTCCTGGTGGCGGGCCTGGCCGGCACGATCGAGTTGGGTTGGCTGAGCCCAGTGCTCCTCGTGGGGATCGGGGCCGTCCTCGCCCTCCTCGGGGTGATTTCCATCAGCCCGGCCCTGGTTCCGGGTGTGATGTCGTTTCTGGGCGCGCCGTTCGTCGCCTTGTCCAAATCGACTGGGCTCCTTGCCCAGCGCAACGCCGTGCGCAGCCCCCGGCGCACCGCCGCCACCGCAGCAGCCGCCCTCATCTGCGTGGCCCTGATGACGCTCGCATCGGTATTCGTCGCCAGCCTGCTGGGAGTGATCGATGAAGCCCTGGATCGGGGCTTTCGGGCCGACCTCGTGGTCAACCCGGCTGGCTTCGCCGGCGGCTCGCAGGGGTTTCCGCCGGCCGTGGGAGACGCGATCGAGGCCCTCCCCGAAACCGAGATCGTCGGCAGGCAACGGTTCGGTCAGGCCCGGGTCGACGGCGACGTCGTGTTCGTGGGGGCGGTCTCGGACAACGAGTTCGACCTGGTGATTCTGGAGCGCCAGGAGGGCACTCTGACGGACCTGGGGGACTCGGGGTTCGTCACCGATTTCTCGACCGCGGCAGAAAACGGGTGGTCGGTTGGCCAGGCCGTGCCGTTCGACTTTCTGCTCGGCTCGACCGAGCTGGAGTTGCGCGGTCTGTTTGAGGCCACCGGGTTGTCCGGCATCATCGTGGGTGTCGGAAGCTTCGAGCGATGGGTCCCCAATACGCTCGACATCCAGGTCGACATCAAGTTCAGAGACGGCATCGACCTGGCGGCCGGCCGGGCGGAGGTGGAGGCCATCGTCGCCGAGTATCCCAGTTTGCAGGTCTCGGACCAGTCCGAACTACGGGAACGTTCGCGTGAACAGACCCTGCAGGCCCTCGGGTTCATCTTCGGGTTGCTGGGGCTGGCGGTGGGGGTGGCGTTCATCGGCCTGGCCAACACCACCGTGTTGTCGACGATCGAACGGACCCGGGAGATCGGTTTGCTGCGGGCGGTGGGGCTCGAGCGGAAGGGTTTGCGCCGGATGATCTATCTGGAGTCCACGATGATCGCCGCCTTCGGGGCGGTGTTGGGTGTGGTCGCCGGTATCGGCTTGGCCCGGGCCCTCCTCACCGCATTGGAAGACGAGGGCTTCACCGTGTTTGTGATCCCGTGGCCAGGTTTGCTGGCACTCGTCGTCGTGATCTCGGTGCTGGGGCTGGCGGCCGCGGTTATCCCTGCGTGGCGGGCCGGCAGGAGCAACATCCTGGAAGCCATCGCCTACGAGTAGGCGTGCGCCAGAGCCGGGTTTCGGCTCGGCCCTAAAGTTTTTTGCCGATCCGTCGTTGAACTCCCAAAGAGCGACGTATGAGGACGGCTGCTGTGCCTGACGAACTGGACCACGGGGACTTCCATCCATCGGTGGAGTCCATCCGCACGCGTTTGGCCGCCACCGCTCCGTGGGACAATCCGGAAGGAGCCACGCGCCCCTCGGCTGTTTCCGTACTGCTGAACATGATGGAGCAGCGCGATCGCCAGGCTGCTGAGCATGCCTTTCGGGTGGCGGACCTTTCGACCCGACTCGGAGTCGAGGTGGGGATGAACCCCATGACCATCGCCCGGCTGCGCCTGGCGGCGCTGCTACACGATGTCGGCAAGCTGAGCGTGCCGGAAGAAGTCCTCACGAAGGACGGCCCTCTCAGCGAAGAGGAATGGCAGCGGATCCGGTTTCATCCCGAGTACGGGTTTCAGATGATTGCCTCCTCCGTACATCCCGAAGTGGCCGAGGCCGTCCTCAAACACTGTGAGCGCATCGACGGCAGCGGTTATCCCAACGCCGTCCCCGGCGACGAGATACCCCTCAACTCAAAGGTGCTGTTGGTGGCCGACGTTTTCGACGCAATGGTGTCACCCAAGCCCTATCGGCCGGCGATGTCGGTGGAAGAGGCGATGGAGCAGATCGAGGCCGGCGCCGGCACCACGTTTGCAGACGTCGTGGTCGACGGCCTCCGGGGCGTCATCGGCCGGCGCAAAGCCGCCTGAGACTGCTTCGCTCTACCCGGCGAGGCTCCTCCTCGACGATCCTGCTTTGGAAATGGCGCACTTCCCTGGGCGCCCAACTTCTCTGTCATCAGAGCTGTTCCCAAGGTTGTCACACGTCAAACAGAGTCTGTTCCTGGGGAACCTCGTCAGGGGTCAGCAGACACTCAGGACCTTTGTTGCGGACGTTGTTGACGGTCTTGGCGACCTGGACCGTCTCCAGTAGGTCTTCGGGAGCCGGCCGTAGGAACGAGGACAGAAGCTCGGTGTCATCGACCGAACGATCGAGCCATGTGCTCCATTCGTCCTCGCCGAGCAGTACCGGCATCCGGTCGTGAATGGGCCGGAGGAGCTCGTTGGCGTCTGTGGTGATCACCGAACAGGTGGTCAGCACGGTTCCGGCGCCGTCCCGCCATCGCTCCCAGATACCCGCCAACGCCAGTGGAGCGTGGTTCGATCGGAAGATGTACACGGGTTGGCGGGATCCATCTTCCTCCTTGATCCACTCGTAGAACCCATCGGCCGGGAGGAGGCATCGCCGCTTCTCAAAGGCGTCGCGAAACATGGGCTTCGTGGCGACAGTCTCTGCCCGGGCGTTGATGCGCTTGGCCCCGTCCTTCGGTGAGTCGGCCCAGAAGGGCACCAGGCCCCAGCGAAACACTCCCATAGCTCGCCCACCGTCGGTTTCGGCCACTCCGTAGACAGGATCGGTCGGGGCAACGTTGTAATTGGGCTCGAGCGATTCTGTCACCGACAGCTCAGCTCCGAAGTAGTCCGCGTAGCGGTTGGCAGGCCGGGAGAGTGCATACCGTCCACACATGCGCCCATTCTGCTCTCGATCTCACGGAAAGAAGAGATGGCATAACAACGGCCGCCGACCCGCTCCGAGGGGAGAAGCGACACAGTCGACGGCCGTTGACCTGAGCCGGCACCGTTTGGTGCCTCCGCGAGTGGGGACCGTACTCGGCGGGGCTGGTGTCGGTCAGGGGCACCGAAGTGCCACCCATCACGAAACCACGATGACGGAATTATCTCGCGCAGTCCGGTGACTATTTCGGGCGCACACGAACGGACTAGTCACCGAGACGGTTATCGTGCCGCCTCATGTTGATCGCGCTGGCTCTCACCCTCGGCGGGCTCGCCCTCCTGCCCCTTGCCGCCGACCGCTTCGTAGACAGCGCCGGGAGCCTCAGCCGGCGACTGGGTGTCTCGGCCGTCCTGGTGGGGGCGCTGCTGGTCGGCCTGGGCACTTCGCTTCCCGAAGCGCTGGCCTCCGGGATCGCCGCATGGCGCGGCAACGCCGATTTTGCCGTGGGCAACGTCGTCGGGTCCAACGTCGCCAACCTGACGCTGGTGTTGGGGGTGGCGGCATTGATCGCCCCCGTGTTCCTGACCCGGGTGCTGATCCGGCGAGAGGGAGTCCTCATGCTGGCGGCAACGATCCTGCTGCCCTTGATCTACTTCGACAGCCAGATCGGGGTGTGGGAGGGCTACAGCTTGCTCGCGTTGATGGTTGTCGCCATCTATCTGCTGGCTCGCTGGTCAGAGGGTGAGGTCAACGGCTTCGAGGCCGATGAAGTCTCGACAACCGGCCGCCTGGTGACCGTGTCGCTGGTGGCGATGGCCGCCACGGCCCTCGGCGCCTATCTGCTGGTGGAAGGTGCCGAACGGCTGGCCGTCGAACTCGGAATAACCTCAGCATTCGTGGCCACCACCATCGTGGCGCTCGGGACCAGCCTGCCCGAGCTTGCCACCTCGGTGGCTGCCATGCGCCGCCGCCACGGTGACCTGGTGCTGGGAAATGTGATCGGGTCCAACCTCTTCAACTCGCTGGCGGTCATCGGGTTGGCAGGGGTGGTCGGTCCGGGCATCGTCAATGATGGTTTCCGGCCACTGATGGTCGCGATGGTCTTCATCACCGCCGGAGCCGGGGTCATGACCCGAACCCGCAACAAGATCAGCTATCTCGAGGCGAGCGTGTTGTTGGGTGCCTTCGTGGTCTTCTTTGCAGCGGCCGCCCCGCTGTTGGGAGGAACGTCCTAGGTAGCCTCGTGGCCCATGATCCCCGATCTCGAGCGTGACGAGGCCCTCCGCAGCGACATCCGACGGTTGGGCAACATGCTGGGCGAGACCCTCGTTCGTCAGTCCGGCGACGAGTTGCTCGACCTCGTAGAGGAAGTCCGCAGCCTCACCAAGGACTATCGAGGAACCGAGGCCGAATCGGGCGACCTGAGGCGGCTGGATGCGCTCCTCTCCGGCCTCGATTTCGAGACAGCGATCCAGCTGGTTCGCGCGTTCACCACCTACTTCTACCTGGCGAATGTAGCCGAGCAGGTCCACCGCATCGGCGACCTGTCGCTGCGCGACAGAGAACGCGAAGGCTTGCTGCTCTCCACGGTGGAGAGGATCAAGCGGGCCGATGTCGACCGGCAGGTGCTGCATGATGTGATCGGCCGCCTCGAGCTGCGGCCGGTCTTCACCGCCCATCCCACCGAGGCCGCCCGCCGGTCCATCCTCACCAAGCTCGGCACGATCGCCGACCTCCTGGAGGATCGGACGCACCCGTCGGCCGACCGGGACCTGATCGACCGACGCGTGGCCGAGTTGATCGAGCTGATCTGGCAGACCGATGAGCTGCGCCACGAGCGACCGACCCCGGTCGATGAGGCCAAGTCGGCGATGTTTTATCTCGACGACGCGCTGCGGGAGGTGGCGGGTCCGTTGTCGGACGTCATCGACCGGGCCCTGGCGCGCATCGACATCGAGGCGAGCTCTGATTGGATGCCGGTGCGCTTTGGGACCTGGGTAGGGGGAGATCGAGATGGCAACCCCAATGTGACGCCCCTGATCACCGAGGAAGTGCTCGCCCTCCAGCACGATCACGCTATCCGCGAGTTGATCCGCATGACCGAGGAGGTGGCGGCCGAGTTGTCGGTGTCCGATCATCTGGTCGATCACTCGAAGGAACTGAGCCACAGCCTCGAACACGATCGGACAGTGTTGCCAGACGTCTTCAACCGTTTCCGATACCTCAACGTGGCCGAGCCCTACCGGCTCAAGCTGGCCTTCATCCACCAGCGGCTCATCAACACTCGCGAGCGGCTCGAGTCCGGAGCAGACCACGAGGCGGGTGTGGATTACCGGGACGCCGGTGATCTCCTCGTCGAATTGTCGATTCTCGAGGCGTCGTTGATACAGAACCGGGGGCTGCTGATCGCTCGTGGTGTGCTGCGGCGGATGATGCGTGCCGTGGCCGGCTTCGGCTTCCACCTCGCCACCATGGACATCAGGGAGGATGCCGGCCGCCACCACGATCTGCTGGCAGTTCTGTACGAGGGGGAGGTGGAGTACTCATCGCTCGATCGGGCCCGGCGGGTGGAGTTGCTGAGCAAGGAACTGCTGAACAAGCGCCCGCTGGCGACAGCCAGCACTCAGCTGGAGGGACGTGAGGCGGTCACCATGGGGGTGTTCACGTCGATACGACGGCTGCTCGACACCTATGGCGATCATGTGATCGAGAGCTACATCCTCTCGATGACCGTCGGGGCCGACGACATCCTGGCGGCGGCCGTGTGTGCCCGGGAGGCGGGGCTGATCGATCTGCGGGCCGACGTCGCCCGGATCGGGATCGTTCCGCTGTTCGAGACGACCGACGAGATCAGGAATGGCCACGAGACGCTCGAGACACTGCTGAACGATCCCGCTTATCGCAAACTTCTCCGGCTTCGCGGAGACCTGCAGGAGATCATGCTCGGTTACTCGGACAGCAACAAACACGCCGGTATCACCACCTCGCAATGGGAACTGTACAAATCGTCCCGCCGCCTCCGTGACGTCGCGGCTCGCCACGGCGTCAAGCTGCGGTTCTTCCACGGCCGGGGAGGAACGGTGAGCCGGGGCGGGGGCCCCACCGGCGACGCCATCATGGCCCAGGCCCACGGCACGGTGGATGCCACGATCAAGATGACCGAGCAGGGCGAGGTCATTGCCGACAAATACGGATTGCCGAGCCTTGCCCTGCGCAACCTCGAAGTCGGTCTGGCGGCTCTGCTGGAGGCGTCGACCCTCCACCGCACCGCCCGTCAGCCGGCCGACCGCCTTCAGCGGTGGGATGCAACCATGGAGCGGATCTCCTCGGCCGCCCACACGGCGTACCGTGAACTGATCGACCATGAGAATCTGGTCGAATACTTCTTGACGTCTACCCCGGTCGAAGAGCTGGGCGAGCTGAATATCGGGTCGCGGCCCGCCCGTCGGCCGGGTCAGGGCAGCGGGCTGAAGGGATTGCGGGCCATTCCCTGGGTGTTCGGATGGACCCAATCTCGCCAGGTCGTCCCGGGGTGGTTCGGTGTAGGCAGCGGTCTGCAGGCCGCCGTCAAAGGAGGGATGGAGTCTGAGATCGCGAAGATGTACGAGGACTGGTCTTTTTTCCGAACCTTCATCTCCAACATCGAGATGACGCTGATGAAGACGGACCTGGTGGTGGCAGCCCACTACGTGGAATCGCTCGTCGATCCCTCCTGCCACGAGGTGTTCCACCTCATCAAGGACGAGCACGAGCGAACGATGCGCCAGGTGCTCGACCTCACCGGTCAGTCGATGCTCCTGGAGCGCAACCCGGTCCTGCGGAGGACACTCGAGGTACGCGACGTGTACATCGACCCGCTCAGCTACCTGCAAGTGGCCTTACTCGCCCGCCGGCGGGCCGGCAAGACCGATCCGACGCTCCGGCGCGCCCTCCTGTCGACGATGAACGGCATCGCCGCCGGGCTACGCAACACCGGATGACCATCGCGGTCCCGGGTCTCTTGGCACCGGCACCAGGGCGAAGTGGCCCGGGTGTATACACCGCCGACGGCGTACCCTTGGCCCGATGAAGAACACGAAACTCTCCGTCCCCGACATTTCCTGTGCCCACTGTCAGGAATCCATCGAGGGTGGCCTCGGCGAACTCGCCGGCGTGTCGTCCGTGGCCGTCGATATCGATGCCAGGACCGTCGACCTCGTCTATGACCCGGAAGTGGTCGACGAAGGAACGATCGACGTGGCCCTGGAAGACCTGGGGTACGAAGTAGCGCGCTGATGGCCTCCCCCGAGACCGTGCGCCTCGACGTCGAGGGCATGACGTGCGCCTCGTGCGCGTCACGGATCGAACGCGTGCTCGGTAAGCAGGAAGGGGTTTCCGAGGCCATCATCAACTATGCCACCGGCGACGCCCGGGTGGTCTTCGACCCGCAGCTAACCGAAATCGAGACGCTGGCCGCAGCGGTGGACCGCATTGGGTACGGCATCCGACCGGCCCGGGCGGAGGATGAGCCGACTCCGGACTCCGCTACCCGTTCAGCGCTGGTGTTCCTGCTGTTGGCGGTGGCCGGCACGGCCCTGGCGGTGTGGGCCCCGAGCACCGCAGTCGTCATCGGCGCCACCACCATCGTCACGTTCGTGGCGGGGTGGCAGATCCATGCAGAGGCCGCCCGCCGCGCCCGGCGGTTGGCCACCAACATGGACACCCTCATCTCGATGGGTTCCCTGGCCGCCTACGGCTACTCCATCTGGGCGGTGGTGGCCGGGGAGGAGCCCTACTTTCACACCGCCGCGTTCATCGTCACCTTCGTGCTGACCGGCCGCTACCTCGAAGCGCGCGCCAAGGGCCGGGCATCGGAGGCCGTCATGCGGTTGCTTTCGCTCGGAGCCAAGGAGGCAACGGTGCGCCGGGGAGACTCCTGGGTGGTGATCCCGGCGGATGATGTACAGCCCGGTGATGAGCTGGCCGTTGCCCCCGGTGGCATCATCCCGGCCGACGGCGTCGTGGTGGAAGGATCCTCCGAGGTCGACGAATCCATGATGACCGGTGAATCGGTGCCTGTGGTCAAGTCGGGCGGTGACGAGGTGTTCGGCGCAACTGTCAACCAGCAGGGACGGCTGGTGATCCGGGCTACGGCCGTCGGAAGCGAAAGCTCGCTCGGTCGAATCGCCCGGATGGTGGAAGACGCCCAGGCCACCAAAGCCGACGTGCAGCGTCTGGCTGACCGGATTTCCGCGGTGTTCGTACCATCTGTCCTCGTCGTGGCGGGACTCACCACCGCCGGGTGGTTGATGACGGGAACCGCCTTTGGCGAAGCACTGGCCCTGGGCATCGCAGTTCTGGTGGTGGCATGCCCATGTGCCTTGGGCCTGGCGACCCCGATGGCTGTCATGGTCGGAACCGGCCGGGGGGCCGAGCTGGGCGTGCTCTTCAAACAGGCGGATGTGTTCGAACGCGTCAAAAGGGTCGACATGGTCATGTTCGACAAGACCGGGACCCTGACCGCCGGCGCCATGGAGTTTCGCGCCATGCACACATCGATGGACCAGCGCCGTTTTCTGCAGCTCGTGGCTTCAGCGGAAGCCGGCACCAGCCACCCCATCGCTACGGCGATGGTCAACGAAGCCGAACGACGAGATATCGGCCTCCTCCCGGTGACGGAGCTGACGAACCACCCGGGCCTGGGTCTCGAGGCCGAGGTCGATTTCACGCACGTCTGGGTCGGCACTGCCGAGCTGATGGAGAAGCAAGACTTTCTCATGCCTGACGTCTATCCCATCGTGGCCGACTCTCTCGAACAGGCCGGCTCAACGGTGTTTTTCGCCGGCTGGTACGGCGAGGTAAAAGGCTTGATCGCTGTGGGGGACCGGATCCGGCCTGAGTCGGCGGCGGCGGTCGTGGCGTTATCAGCTATGAACGTTTCGAGTGCCATGATCACCGGCGATTCGTCACGAGTGGCGCACAGCGTGGCCGAAGTCGTTGGCATCGAGGAGGTGCGAGCGGGTGTGCGTCCCGACGAAAAGGCAGAAGCGGTGGCCGCCATGCAGGCGAAGGGTCTCACGGTGGCCTTTGCCGGGGACGGGATCAACGATGCTCCGGCGCTGTCGGTAGCCGACATCGGGATGGCCGTGGGGGCCGGCAGCGATATCGCCATCGAAAGCGGTGACATCGTCCTGGCCAACTCGAGCCCGTTGACGGTAGCGACCGCCGTCGACCTGGCCCGGCGTATCCACGGCACGATCCGCGAGAACCTCGGCTGGGCATTCCTTTATAACACCGCTGCCATTCCCCTTGCCGTCTTCGGGTTTCTGTCGCCGTCGATCGCGGCGGGGGCCATGGCGCTCTCGAGTCTCTCGGTGGTGTTGAACAGTCTGCGGCTTTCGCGTTATGGCCGCTCGTCCGGATTCGCTCGCTAGCCTGATCCACATATGGATCCGATTCGGCGACTCATCGACGTGCAACTCCACCGGCCGGTGGCGGTGATCGGATTCGACGGCTGGGCCGACGCCAGCTCGGTGAGTTCCGGCACCGCCGAATACCTCGTCGGGGACGACGATCCCGAGCCGATTGCGATCATCGAATCAGAGGACTTCTTCGACTTCTCCCAGGATCGTCCCATCATCAACGTCGTGGATGGCCGGGTCCTGGACATGACATGGCCCTCCACCCGGATCTACCACGCGGCCCATGACGGTCGGGACGTGATCATTGTGACCGGCCCGGAACCTGGACTGAGATGGAAAAGCTACTCGCGCTACATCGGAGCCTATCTCGCGGAGCTCGGCGTCGAGCTGGTTGTCACGGTCGGAGCTTTCGTGGGTCAGGTACCCCACACGGTGCCGACCCCGATCTTCGCCGTCGCCACCGATCCTGATCTGCTGCTGGAACACGACCTCGAGGGGAGCGATTATGACGGCCCGACGAGTGTCTACTCGGTGATTGTCGAGGCACTGCGCGAAGAGGGGATTCCGGCGATCGGCTTGTGGGGTGGATGCCCTCACTACTTGGGGAGCAACACGAATCCCAAGGTCATGCTGGCCTTGGTCAACGCCGTCGGTCACGTGCTGAAGCTCCGAATCGATGCCACCGAACTTTCGGCGCTGGCTGGAGAGTTCGAGAGCCGTGTCGACAGCGCCCTCGGCCAGTCCGAGGATCTGGCCGAGTATGTCGCGGAGCTCGAGCGGGCGGCCGTCGGGATGGACGGCGAGGACGTAGAGACGCTGATCGACGAAGTCGAAGAATTCTTGAAGCGGGGCCAGTAGCCGCTCTCAGGGCGGCTTAGACGCGTTCCACCACGGTGGCAACCCCCATCCCGCCTCCGGTACACAGCGTGACGAGACCGGTTGAGAGGTCTTGGCGGACCAGTTCATCGACGAGCGTTCCCATCAGCATCGCGCCGGTAGCCCCCAGCGGGTGGCCCATCGCAATGGCCCCGCCGTTGACATTGGTGATCCCGTGGTCGACGTCGAGGTCTTTCATCAACTTCAGAGCCACTGAGGCGAACGCTTCATTGATCTCGACTATGTCGAGATCGGCTGCCGTCATCCCCGCCTGGGCGAGGGCCTTCTGCGAAGCCGGAGCGGGGCCGGTGAGCATGATGGTCGGCTCGCTGCCGACGACGCCAACCGATACGACCCGGGCTCGGGGGGTCAGCCCGTGGGCCCGGCCCGCTGCTTTGCTCCCCACCAGCACGAGCGCCGCTCCGTCCACGATGCCCGACGAGTTCCCGGCTGTGTGGACATGGTTGATTTCCTCGACACCGGGGTATTTGGACAGGGCAAGCGCATCGTATCCCCGCGACTGCCCCATCTCGGCGAACGCAGGGGCGAGCCCGGCCAGGTCTTCGAGGGTGGTGCCGGGCCGCATGTGCTCGTCGCGGCTGAGAACCGCGTGGCCCTCTTCGTCGACGACGGGCACGATCGATTGATCAAATCTCCCGTCGGCCCAGGCCTTGGCGGCCCGTTCCTGGGAGGTGAGCGCATATTCGTCAACGTCCTGGCGGGTGAAGTGCTCGATCGTTGCGATGAGGTCGGCGCCGATGCCCTGCGGCACGAACCCGACGGCCTCGACCAGCTCCGGGTCGTTGAACGAGGGATCGCCGCCCGATCCCATCGGGACTCTCGACATCGATTCGACTCCGCCGGCCAAAATCAGGCTGTCCCAACCAGAGCGCACCCGGGCGGCGGCCTGGTTGACGGCCTCGAGCCCTGACCCGCAGTAGCGGTTGAGCTGGTGCCCGGGCACGTCCTGAGAGAAGCCGGTGGCCAACACCGCGGTCCGGGCGACCGATCCACCCTGGTCCCCATGGGATTCGACGGTGCCCAGCACCACGTCGTCGACGTGCGCCGGGTCCAGGTCCGGGTTCCGGTGGCGGATGGCGTCCAGCAACACGGACACCAGTTTCACCGGGGTGGTGCCGTGGAGCGCACCCGTTGCCCTGCCACGCCCACGCGGGGTGCGGACTGCGTCGTAGATGTAGGCCTCGGACATGGAGCCTCCTCTGATGGTATGTGTTCGGGCGCTCCGAACGCCCTGGGCAGCCCGGCGCCCGGCGGGGTCGAGACCACCACGGCCATGCTACGCCGCCTCCTCCTCCCTCCGCCGACGGCGGTTCCTGGATCTTCCAGAGCGCGGCGCTACGCGCTCAACTTTCCATCTGAACCGGCCGATACCCAATGTTGCAGCTCTTTGAGTCGCGTGGAGGTTTACTCATGTACGATCCTGCCCCCCAACACAACGAACCGCAGCCACCCGTGCGCCCGGTCCCCCCGGTGTACGCACCCCAGCCACCGGTGCACGGAACCCAGCCCCCGGCGCCACCTGCTCATGGGGCCCAACCCCTCATGCCGCCAGGTGACGAAATGGCGGTGGAAGCCCGCGTCGGTCGCGGGATCGGCCAGCTGTTGATGCTCGGCTTCGGCGTGTTGTTGCTGGTGCTGGGCGGCATCGCAGCCTCCAAGACCGGCTTCAACGTCCTGGACGTGGCCGAACAGCACACCACAGTGGCGGGGCTGCACTTCACGTCGTTGATGGCGATCATCAACATCGTGATGGGCTTCGCCATGGTCGTCAATGGAGCCCGCACGAACATGCAGTGGTCCTCGATGCGGATCTTCGGAGCACTCGGGGTCGCGTTCGGCGTCGTTCTGGTGGCTGAGCCCTCTGCCATGCACACTGCCCTCGGCGCCCACGCCGCCACCGGGTTCGTCTATGGCGGGATGGGCTTGGTTCTCATGGTGGTATCGATCGTCTACCCGATGATGGTGGCCGACCGCTCCCAGACCGACTGACGTTTCGGCCAGGGCCACCACCCGCCGATCGTCTGGCCCGCTCGGGCCATCCGGCTACCGACCCTCTGGTTCGATCGAGAAGGCGTCCCCGTGGGCGACGATGGTGACGGCCGACCCCTTGGGCATCGGAGCGATCACCGTCCCGGTCAAGCCGAACACCGCCGCCTCGTTGGTCGGGCTGTGGCCCACCACCAGCCCCCGACCTCCCTCGGGCAGCAACGAGAAAACCGTGCGCAAGCCATCGGCCAGCACTCGGGCGTCGTCGGTCACCAGCTCGGGATCGGCCCGGCGGAGCGAATCGAGATCACCGGCTCCAGCCGCCCGGTAGGCGGCGCGCCAGCGGTCTTCCACCGTCGACCGGAGGCGGTCCACAACTACCACGCCGCCGGGCACCTGCCGGCCCAGGCCCGCCAGCAGGCAGCCAACGGTTTGCGTTGCGCGTTGTGCGCCCGTCGACACCGCCAGTGAGAAACCTCCCTCGAGCCGGACCCCGATCGCGACTGCGTCTGCAATTCCGTCGGGCGTGAGCGCATCGCCCTCGTTGGCGGTGTGGCGGACCAGCACGATGGTTTTTGCCATATGGGCCAGGGTACCAATCGGGCTTGACGGACGTCCGGGGTGCCGACTGCGTGAAGGGTTGTGGCCCCCAGGGTCGCCGGTGGGCGGGAGTTGGGGTGGTTCGAAGAAGCCGGTCGGGTTCTACTTCTTGCGCTTGTGGCGATTCTTGCGCAGCCGCTTGCGGTACTTGTGCTTCGACATCTTCTTGCGGCGCTTTTTGACGAGTGAACCCATATGGCCTTTCTTTGCAGCGCACAGGATGGTGGCTGGAGACGTGAAGTGCAAGCCCCGGTAAACTTTTGACCAGATGGCAGTCCTCATCGGCGTTACCAGCGAGACCAAGGTGGTCCCGAGAGCTGGTCGCGACGCGCCGGCGTCCATCATCGCCATGTACTACTTGGAGGCAGTTCGCCGGGCCGGTGGCACCCCGGTGGTCATCCCGCCCGGGCCGCTCGACCAGATACCGGGCCTGGCCGGTCGATTGGACGGTCTGGTCTTGAGCGGGGGTGGCGACGTGGACCCGACCCGCTATGACCAGGAACCGATGGATCAGATCTACGGTGTCGACGAGGCCCGCGACAGCACCGAGTTGGCGCTGGTCGACGCCGCCCTCAACCTGAACCTGCCGACGCTCGCCATCTGCCGTGGGATGCAGGTGGTGAATGTGGCACTGGGGGGAACTCTGATCCAGGACATCGCCACCGAGCGCCCCGATGCCATCATGCACTGGGCCCCCGACACCCAGTTCGATCTCCACCAGCCGGTTACCGTCGACGGTGTCGCCGAGCTCGCGGACGTTCTCGGCTCCTCAGAGGTCAAGGTCAACTCGATCCATCACCAGGCAGTCGACCGGCTGGGGGAGGGCCTGCGGGCGGTGGCGTGGGCCGAAGACGGCATCGTTGAAGGCATGGCCCACCAAGGGGGGTGGCCGTTGTTGGCGGTCCAGTGGCATCCGGAGCGACTGTTCACCGATGACCCGGCGTCGCTGCGCTTGTTCGCCGGTCTCGTCGAGAAAGCTCAGGCCCGGCCGCAGTCCTGAGTCAGCTAGCGGCCGGGTCGTCTCGTTCTGCCGACAATCCGGTCCCTATGCCGATTTCCCTCACTTCACCGGCCCCGCCCATGGCCTCATGCATGGACCTCGACACGACCGCCACGTCTTCGATACCGGTGAAGGCCAACACGGCCGGCCCGGCCCCGCTCATGACCGCTGCGGCGGCGCCGGCTGCCCTGGCGGCCGTGATGACCTTGCCGATGATCGGGCGCATGTGGATACGGTGCGGCTCATGGAGCTCGTCCTGTCCGACCTCGGCGAGGAGCTCCAAATCGCCGGTCCGCAGGCCTTCGATCAAGAACACGGTCCGGCTGGTGGTGCGGGCCGCAGTGCCGAGTGACACGTCGCCGGGGAGGGCAAGCCGCGCCTGGTCGGTGGGGAGCGTTTCGTCGGGAATACCGATGATGACCCGGATCCTCTCATGCAGCGCAAAGGTCCGGACGTAACCCTGCGGTGAGCAGGCGACCAGTCCGCCGTGTACCGCTGCGGCGACGTTGTCGTAGTGATCTTCCATCTCATAGCCGAGCTGCACGATGCGGCCCCGATCGAGGGGCTGTCCGGTGGCGAGGAGAGCTGCCCCGATGACAGCGGTGATGCAGGCAGCCGACGAGCCGAGCCCTTTGCCCATCGGGATGTTGCTCGTCACGTGAATCGACAACGGCTCTTCGCTGGCAGACTGCGCCGCCTGCAACACCATCCCCGCCGGATCGGGAGATGTCACATTCCACGTCGTGGCCAGAGCAGCCCGGGCCGTGGTCCGGAGGTCGAGGGCCAGCCCGACGTAGTCGAATCCCGGGCCCACATTGCCTGCTGAAGCCGAAACCGAGATCGCCACCGAATCCGCCGAGCTCGGTTCAGGCATGGTCAAGCGATCCGGCAACAACACGACATGGGTGCTTGATATTAAGCGAGACCTCATTTGCTACCCTCCTCCGAATGAGCGACGTCGAGTTCTTCTTCGATCCGGTCTGCCCCTGGGCCTGGATCACCTCCCGCTGGATCCACGAGGTGGACAACCATCGCGAGATGCATGTCCACTGGCGGTTCCTATCGCTCCACGTGATCAACGAAGGAAGGGATTACGCCGGGTTCCCGCCCAATTATCTGGAAAGCCATACCACCGGACTGAAGCTGCTGCGGGTGGCGGCGGCCGTCCGAAAGGACAAGGGAGCGTCGGCCATGGCGGACCTTTACACGACATTTGGCACGGACATCCATGTCAGAGACCGGAGCCGGGAACTGTGGTCAGAGCTCAATGAGGGGCTGCCCCGCTATTTGGCTGAGGTCGGGATCTCGCCCGACCATGCGGCGGCGGCCAACGACCACAAATGGGACGATGTGATCCGAGCCGAGACGGCGGAGGCGCTGGATCGGGTGGGCCCCGACCTCGGTACGCCGATCGTCACGATCGACCCGCCCTACGGGCCGTCCTTCTTTGGGCCGGTCATGAGCCGCATCCCCCGGGGCGAGGCCGCGCTGGAGCTGTGGGACGCGTTCGAAGTCGTCGCTCGCACCCCGGGGATGGCCGAACTCAAGCGAAGTCTGCGCGAAACACCGGATTTCAGCTGACGAGGGCGCATGCCGGAATACCCCGACATCGAGGTCTATGTCGAGTCACTGGACCGGCACTTCACGGGGACGGTTCTCAACCGCGTGAGGGTCCAGTCGATCTCGCTGCTGAGAACATTCGACCCGCCGTTGGACACGGTTCACGGCCGGACGGTTCAGGGTTTTCGGCGCATGGGCAAGCGGATCGTCTGGGACATGGACGATGACCTCTTCATGGTGCTGCATCTGATGGTCTCGGGCCGGTTGAGAATGAAGGACCCGGGATCCCCGATACCCAAGAAGGCCGGTGCCGCCGCCTTCGATTTCGACCACGCCTCGATCTTGCTAACCGAGGCGAGTACGAAGAAGCGGGCATCGCTGCAGGTCATCCAGGGCAGCGAGGCCCTCGCCCAGGTCGATCCGGGCGGAATCGAGGTCTTCGAATCCACGGTGGACGAATTCGGACGTGTACTGCGGAGCGTGAGCCACACCGTCAAGCGGGCACTGACGGACGCCCATCTCTTCAGCGGCATCGGCAATGCCTATTCGGACGAAATCCTGCACCGGGCCCGCGTGTCGCCGTTCAAGCGGACGGCCACCCTCACCGACGAGGAGGTGGCCGACATCTTCGACGCCACGCGAGAAGTGCTCGACGGGTTCGCCGACGCGCTCCGCCAGGAAGTGGGTGACGGGTTCCCCGACAAGGTCACGGCCTTCCGCCCCGACATGGTCGTGCATGGCAAGTACGGGGAGGCGTGTCCGGTTTGCGGCGCCCCAATCCAGCGGATCGTGTATGCCTCCAACGAAACCAACTACTGCGCCGGGTGCCAGACGGACGGCAAGATCCTGGCAGATCGCTCGCTTTCGCGTCTGCTGAAAGACGACTACCCGCGGCGACTGGAAGACCTGGAAGGCTGACGATGCGACCGGTACATGTGCTGAGGGTGTTCACCGACAATGAAAGTCGAGCCGGCAACCCGCTCGGGGTGGTGGGTGATGTGACCGGGCTACACGAGGACCGCATGCAGCCGATTGCCACCGAACTGGGTTACTCCGAGACCGTATTCATCGACTGGCGCCACGGGGGAGTGCCCTCGATCCGAATCTTCACTCCGGCCAACGAGCTCCCGTTTGCCGGTCACCCCCTGGTCGGGGCAGCCTGGTACTTGAACACGATGGGTCCGGGGGCTCCCGGCGTCGAGGCGCCGTCGGGGTACGTCGAGTTCGGGTTCGAGGATGGGTTGACCTGGATCACAGCTCCCCGATCTCTCGGCAAGGTCCAACCGGCCCCAGACGCCGAGGCCGTGTGCGCTGCCAACGGGTGGCCGGCTCCGGTCGCGGCCCACTCTGTGATGATGCCGCGTCGGTACCTGTTGATCGATGTCGGCGACCCGGTGGCGATCGGAGCCATGGAGCCGGTGCCGGGCGAGCTGCCTACCGGACCCGGCGAGGCCATGGCCTACCTCTACGCGCGCGATCGCGCTGTGCTGCGTTCGCGCGCGTTCGCAGAGGCGATGGGAATTCCCGAGGACCCTGCCACCGGCTCGGCCGCTACCGCCTATGCGATCCTTCGGCGGAAGCAGTCGGAGCATGCCGGGGATGTCCTGATCCGACAGGGGTCCGACACGGCCGTGTCGGAGATCCGGCTGGTCTGGTCGGCCGAATCGATTCGGCTGGGAGGTCGGGTGGTGAAGGACCACACGCTCGAAATCGACTGACGGTCAATTCGAGCGACGGGTGGGCGCTGGAACCTCGAGACGATGACGAGAGAGCAGTCCCCGGTCACCAAGGAGGACGGCGGTTGACCCGTCGGCCACGATGCGGCCACCGTCCATGATGACCGAGCGGGGGCAAAGCGAACGGGCCAGCCCCAGGTCGTGGGTTATCACGACCTGGGTGATGTCGAGCTTCGACAACGTAGCGATCAACTCTGCGCGCCCTACCGGGTCGAAGCCGGCAGCCGGCTCGTCCAGGACGAGCACATCCGGCTCCATCGCCAGAACCGTCGCGATGGCAATCCGTCGGCGTTCGCCCCCGCTCAGATGGTGCGGGGCCCGATCTGCCAGCTCTTCGGCCTCCACTGCGCCGAGTGCCACCTGCACCCGCTGTTCTAGGGCGGCTCCGTTGAAACCGAGGTTGGCAGGCCCGAACGCCACATCCTGGGCCACCGTCGGCATGAACAACTGGTCATTGGCATCCTGAAACACCAGGCCCACCCTCCGGCGGATCTCGGCCATCGTCTCGTCCCCGAGTAGAAGATCGGCGACACGGACCGATCCGGCTTCGGCTTCGAGGATGCCGTTGATGTGGAGCGCAAGGGTCGTTTTTCCGGCTCCATTGGGCCCGAGCAGAGCGACGCGCTCTCCTGCGCCGACCGCGAGGTCGATGCCGTCGAGCGCCCGGCGTCCGTCCGGGTAGGTGTACGACAGGCCGCTGACCTCGATGACAGGAGTCGTCATCTCGTCCACCAGGCGAGGGCGGCGATGAACAAGGCGATGCCCGGGATTGAGGCAGCAGCCAGCCACTGGCCCCGGGAGGCCCGCTCGCCGGACAAGTCGGGCATCTCGCCAGTGAACCCCCTTGCCAGCATGGCGGCGTGCACCCGCTCGCCCCGCTCGTAGGAGCGGATGAAGAGGGTTCCGGCCGAGCTGGCAAGCGGCCGGTTGTCTCCCAGCCACCGGGGGTTGTAACCCCGGGCCACCATGGCCGTCCGCATGCGGGTGAACTCCTCGGCGGTCAACTCGAGGTAGCGGATCATGAAGGTGGCAACTGCCGTTATGAGCGTCGGCACGCGGAGTCGCTGCATGCCCCGCAGTATCTCGGGGACCTCGGTCGAGGCGGCGAGCAGAATCGAGCTGGTTGCGCCCAGAGTCGCCTTGGCGACGATGTTCCACATCGCCCAGACCCCGGATCGCGACACGGCGACGCCCATTATCTCGACCCGTTCTCCCCCACCGATGAACGGAATCAAGAAGGCGAATAGGACGAACGGCAGGATCGTCACGAGGCGGGCGGCGACGAATCTGCCGTCGACCCGGGCGATCCGTGCCACAGTTATGAGCATCATCGCGTAGAGGCCGAATGCCCAGATCGCTTCGCGAGGAGTGATGGCGACTGCGACGATGAAGGCCAGCGCCGAGGCGACCTTCGTCTCTGGAGGCAGGCGGTGGATGGCTGTGTGACCGTGGACGTACAGCGCGTGAGCGTGACCGGCTCCCATTAGATCTCGATCCCCCCGCGGCGTCGCACGCCGTGAAGGAGACCCGCTGTCACGAGAATGGTGATGACGACTCCGACGGAACCCGCCACCGCCAGGCTCACTCCTGCGTTGGAGATGCCGGCGGTGGCGTAGTCGGCGAACAGCGGTTCGAGCCATGCCCGCTCTCCCTGGGCGATACCGACCGCTCGGGCGACCGACTCGAGTCCGTCGGGACCATCGGCGGCGAACTGGCTGGCAATGGCGGCGACGAACAGCGTGATCAGCAGCCCGGCGATGAGGAAGACCCGGATGGGGCTGGGGCGGGTTTCGGCCAGCTGGCTGGCGCGCAGATCTCGCGCGCCGTAGACGAGATCGGGCCGGGCCTTGAGCACGGCAGCGATCACCATGGCGCTGATGACGGCTTCTCCGACTCCGATCAGGACGTGCACGCTCACCATTGCCCCGAACACGGTGTCGAACGCGATGGGGGCGGTGGCGCCGAACAGCCACTCGATGGAGAAGGCGGCCGCAGCCATGACCACCGAGGCACCGGCGGCGAGGCCGGTCGCCGCAATCACGCTGCCGCCGCCTGCCGGGAGCAACCGGCGGATCAGCCGGAATACGGCAAACCCGCCGAAAGCGGGGACGATGGCCATGTTCAAGATGTTGTATCCGAGGGCGGTGATCCCTCCGTCGGCGAAGGCGAGGGCCTGAATGATCACAACGATGGTCACGACGACCGCTCCCACCGCCGGGCCGAGGACGATGGCGGCCAGGGCGCCGCCGACCAGATGACCGGTGGTTCCCGCCACGACCGGGAAGTTGATCATCTGGGCCGCAAACACGAAGGCGGCTGCCAGCCCGGCGAGGGGGATGTGTTTGTCTCTCAGCCTCGCCTTCGACTGGCGAAGGGCCACCCCGACCGTCCCGGCGCTCAAGGCTCCGGTTGCGAGCGCAGTTCCGGCGCTCAGGAATCCATCTGGTGCATGCATCGTTCTCCGATGGCCCGATCCCGGGACGCTATCGTATTTGCGAATGGTTCGCAATTGTATCGCATGACCAGTGAGCCCGACATCGGCGACATCC
>JBFIPU010000026.1:0-28044 GCA_041609995.1 Acidimicrobiia bacterium | reverse complement strand
CCTCGCCGCCGCAGCCTCCGCCTCTCCCGCAACATCGGCAACCGACGCCCGAGCATCCTCAACGACCTTGGCAGCCTCCGCCTCCGCCGCCACGCGTGACTTCTCGGCCTCCTCGACCGCCTTGGCCCTGATCGCCTCGGCGTCCTTCTTCAGCGTCGTCGCGTCGATGTCGGCTTGCTGCTTGGTGGCTTTGGCCTGCTCGATGAGCTGATCCGCCTCGGCACGCTGGGACGCGAGCTCTTTTTCGAGTTGTTCCTCGAGATCGGCCCGAGCCTGGTTCGCCTCGGCCTCGGCAGTGCTCAGTTTCTGCTCGGCCTCGGCCTCGGCAGTGCTGAGCTTCTGCTCCGCCTCGGCCACCAGCTCCGCTGAACGCCGCTCGGCCTCCGCCAGCCTGGCCTGGGCTTTGGCAATCGTCTCAGCGGCCCGGCTTTCCCCGTCGTTCTTGGCGGCGGTGAGCGCAGCTTCGATCCTCGACTTGATCTCCTGGTTCTGCTTGGACAGCACTTCTTCCTCGGCCTTGACCGCGGTCAGGATCTGGAGGCCCTCCTGCTCTGCCTTGGCAGCCAGCTCTTCAGCTTGCTTCCGGGCCTCGGCAACGATGGCCGCAGCCTCGTCTGCTGCCTTCTTCTTGTCCGCCTCGATACCCTTCTGGGCGTCGGCGATCTCAGCGTTGGCGTCGCGCCGCAGCTTCAAAACCTCGGCTTCGGCGGAGGCCAATGCCTTCTGAGCCTCCTTGGCGATGGCGTCGGCCTGGCGAACCCGCTCTTCGGCAGCTGCTTTCGCCTCATCGACCTGGGCGCGGATCGCCTCCAGTTCCTCGACGGCCGCCCGTTTCTCCAGTTCCAGCTTCTCCGCCTCGGGCTGCAGCTTGGCCAGCTCCTTCTGGGCCGACGTCAACTCGGCTAATGCCGCCTTGCGCTCGGCGTTGGCTTCGGACTTGATGGCCTTGGCCTCGCGCTTGGCCCCCTTGAGGAGCTGCTTCGCCTCGGCCCGCATCGCCTTGATCTGGGCTTTCGACTCGGTGGCCTTTTGCGCCTCGCTCTTGCCCATGGGAATCGGTTCCGCCGGGGTCGCGCCGGCACTGGGACCGAACGTCTCCAGGCGCTGGGCTTCGGCCCGGGCGGCCGTGACGATGCGAGCGGCCTCTGCTTTGGCGGCCTTGATGATGTCGTCGGACGAACCGTCGGCCTTTCGGGAGCCGGCGTTTGCCTGTGCCTCGGCAATGATCTGCTCGGCGCGGATCTCTGCGTTGCTCAGGAGCCGCTCCTTGAGATCCATGATGTAGAAGAACGCCCGATCGACCGCCTCTGTCTCCGACTGCCGAGCGTGTTCGAGTTCCTTGTCCTTCTGAACGATGATGGCGGCGGCCCGGTCGAGTTCGGCATCGAGAAGACGGAAGGATTTGTCGACCTGCTCCCGTGAGTAGCCGCGCGGGACGGTCCGAAACTTACGCTCTCGTTTCGGCTTGGCCGGCGGCTTGCTGGCCGGTCCTACCGTGTTCGGCTGGCCGTCACCGTCGTCGGCGGTACGGCCGCGAACTTTGGGAGCCTTCCTGGGGTGCTGTTTGTCCGCCACGGGGTAGTAATCGGACGGTGGGTGGCGGACCTGAACTCAAAATAGCCTCAGGTTGCGCCCCTCCTTCTGTCTCAACTCGTCGTAATCGACCTCTCGCCACGTCAAATCGCGATCCTCGGCGAGCGTGCGAGCCTGCGGGCTCACCGTCAGGCCGACCAGCATGCCCCGCACCGTTCCCAGCCGGGTATCGCGTTCCAGGAAGCTGAGGTAGCGGGTCAACTGCTCGACGCCATCGATCCCGGCCTTACGTTTGATCTCAATGGCCACCGCATGGCCGTCGGCGTCGCGGCACAACAGATCGACCGGCCCCACCGCAGTGGGGTACTCCCGCCTGATCAGGGTCATGCCCTCCTCCAAGACCTCAACACGGTCCGCCAGCAGCACCTGCAACTGGGTTTCGACACCGTCTTTTTCGAGACCGGGATCGGGCCCCATGTCGAAGTGCTCGTCCGACAAGATCTCTTCGATACGGATCGTGAGCTTCTCTCCCTTGGGGTTGGTGACGTCCCATGCATCGTCGGATTCGACGATCGTGTTGGGGGCGTTCATCCAATTCAGTGGCTTGTAGGCTCCGCCGTCGGCGTGGATCGCGACACAGCCGTCGGCCTTGATCATGATGAGGCGAATTGCCATCGGCAGGTGGGCCTCTAGCCGCCCCTCGTAGTCCACGCTGCACCGGGCCACGACCAACCTCATGTCAGTCGACAGCCACGAACAACCGCTCTGCGGCAAAGACACCGACGCCGGTGGGGGACCCGTCTACGACAACCGTGAGGGCGCCGTGAGGGTCTTTGGCGGCCAGCCGGACCTCGGCGTGGGGGCGCAAGCCGCTTTCGTCGAGGAATTGCATCATGGCAGCGTCTAACTCCAGCTCTTCGGAGATTCGCTCGAGGCGCAGCACCTCGCCGACCTCCATCTCGGCCATCGGCTTCATCTTGGGTGGCTTGTAACCGGCTCCGGGGATCGGATTGCCGTGAGGACACGTCTTGGGATCCTCCATGACCGCCCACATCGCAGCCTCGACGTCGTCAGAAATGGTTGTCTCCCACACCTCGGCTTCAGCGTGCACTTTCGACCAGGGAAGCTTGAGCACCTCCGACAGAAACCGCTCTGCCAGTCGGTGCCGGCGAACGATCACGGCAGCAAGGTGACGACCCTCTTCGGTGAGCCTCACCTCGTCGCCGAGCGTCACCAACCCCTCCGCCGCCATCCGCCGTACCATCTCCGAGACGCTGGCGCGGCTCACACCCAGCCAATCGGCGATCCGGGCCTGGATGACCGGAATCCCTTCCTCCTCGATTTCCCAGATGGCTTCCGCGTATTCGCGGTACCGAACCGAATAGGTGGTGTCCATGGGCAGAGAGTACCCCTCAGGTCTCGAGCAATTCAGCGGCGGGCCGGCGAAGGACCACCAGCCAGGTGAGCGCGGCCGACAGCACCACGAGGACGAGGGAGACGATTCCGACCTCGGCAAAGAAACCGTCTTCGGCCGCACCCCAGATCTTCGTGGCAAGGGTTTGAAAACCGATGGGGGCGAGCAACAGCGTGGCCGGCAACTCCTTCAAGGTCGAGAGCAACACCAGGCCGGCTCCTGCCACCATCCCCGGTCGGATGAGGGGAAGGTCGACCGTCAGAAACCGCCGCCGCCGGTCGGCCCCCAGGGTGCGGGCCACCTCGTCGAGTCCGGCGGGCAGGTCACTGATCGCCGCCTGGCTTGCCTGCATCGACTGGGCCCCGAAGTGCAGCACGTAGGCCAGTATCAACAAGGGAAAAGTCTGATACACGCCGGCCAGGGACTCTGGCGCCTGGATCGCCCAGAACACGAGCGCCAGCGCCACCACCAGCCCCGGGAGGGCGAAGACGGATGAGACAGCGGAGGTGACCGCGGCCGGGAGCCAGCCCCGCCCTCTCGCACCGACATAGCTCACCGGCAGAACGACGAGGACGGCGACCGCCGCCGCGACCAGGGCGGCGCCGGCGGAATTGAGAAGCGGTTCTGCCAAGAAGCCGAGGTCGTCACCCCAGCCGCCATATCCCACTCCTACCGTGGCAGGGCTGCGGAAGATCCAGAACAAGAACACCAAGATCGGTGACAAGAGGCCGACGAGGATCGGGACGAACGTTGCGACCAGCGCCCCCGCCCGGTAGTTGCCGAGTTGATACCTGACCTGGCGCACCTTCGCTTCTGTCACCGAAACCCGCGCGGTGGTGATGAGCCGTTGGCTGGCGGCGACCACCAGGGCCAGGAGAGCGAGCATGAGCCCGAGCGTGAGAGCCGTTGACCGGTCGAATAGCCGGGCAGCGAAGATGGCTCGGGTGATGGCGTTGTATCGAAGCAGGGCCACGGCTCCGAAGTCGCTGAGCACATAGAGGAAGACGAGCAGCGAACCGGCCACTACCGAGGTCCGGATCTGCGGGAACAGCACCTTGAAGAACGTACGGCGCCGTCCCCCTCCCAGCAGCTGCGAAGCCTCCTCCAGGGCGGGCGACGTGGCGCGCAGCCTGGCCAGCACCGGCAGATATACGTAGGGATAGCTGAGGAACGTCAGAACGAGAAATGCTCCCCAGTAGCCGTCGAGCCGGGGGACAAACGGGATGAGCGCCCCGGGCCCGAACGCCGCCAGCAAGGATGTGGCGCCGACGAAGGACGGCACCGCCAGAGGCAGTGGTAGCACCACCCGCCAGATGCGCCTGCCGGGCAAATCGGTCCTTGCCACCAGGAACGCCAAAACGGTTCCGATCCCCGCGCAGGCCAACGTTGTCATCACCGCCAACCGCAGAGAGTTCCACAGCGGCAACAAGGTCGACCGACTGGTCACGGTGGGCCCGAGTTCGGTCCCCAGGGTGGCGGTGCCCCAGATCAGGTACCCGATCGGAAACAGAAAGAGAAGTGCGATCGCGACCGCCAACCAGCGAACGAAGGCGCCGCCATGCGTCGCGCTGCTAGCCGCCCTCGAGCCCACTTTGACCGATCAGCTCTTTTGTGCGCTCGAGACCTCCACCGAGGTCATCGAAGTCGTAGGTGGCGGCGCCGATGTCCTCCAGACCCGGGAGCAACGGCGACGGCGCCACCCCGGAGATCAACGGGTATTCGAGCGTCTCCTGGCTGAAGAACGTTTGGGCAGATTGGCCGAGCATGAAGGCGATCAGCTCGTCCGCTGCTTCCGAATCGTCTGACGAAGACAGCTTGCCGATGGCGGTGGCGATCAGGAGCGAACCGATATCGCCATCGGGAAAGAAGTAGTTGCGGGTGACGGTCTCGGGGTCCTCGGCGATCGCCCGCAGGTTGTAATAGTGATTGACGAGCCCAATGGGAACCTCTCCGCGCCCGACCGCCTCCACGATCGCCGAGTTCTTCGCGTAGGACTGAGCATCGTTGGCGGCCATCCCCTCCAGCCAGGAGAGGGTGGCCTGATCGCCATGAATTTCTCGCATGGCGGTGACAAAATCCTGAAACGACCCGTTCTCCGGCGCCAACCCCACCTTTCCCCTGAACGCCACGTCGGTCAACTCGAACACACTGGCCGGCAGCTCGGATTCGTCGATCAGCTCCGGGTTGTAGACGATCGTGCGTACCCGCCCGGACATTCCGACCCACAGGCCCGATGCATTGCGGAACTGGGCCGGCACCCGGCCCAGCACGTCTTCCGGTATGGGCGCCAGCAGGCCTTTTCCGGCCAGAAACCCGATCGCCCCCGGGCTCTGGGAGATGAACACATCGGCGGGAGAACGGTCTCCCTCCTGCTCGATCAGCAGAGCCAGGTTGGCGGAATCGTCATACCGCACCTCGACCGCGATGCCGCTCTCATTGGAGAATTGCTCGAGCAGAGGACCGATCAGGTTCTCGGTACGGCCCGAATACACGACCAACGTGTCTTCACCGCCTCCACAAGCCCCTAGCGCCAGGAGGACAGCAATCAACAGGAGTGCTGCTCGGCCGATTTTCACGGCCAAACACTAAGGAGCGCATTCATTGGTGTCAATGCACCCGTTGACTCGCTGTCAGGTATGCCTTACAACCTGGCCTTACAACCTTGGTGCGACACCGTTGCCGGCAAGGGTCACCTCCACTGTTTCGGTGGTCAGGTCGACGCCTCCTCCCGCGCAAACACCGCCGCCGGTGGGCCTTCGTACTGCAGGGCCACGTGATCGCCTACCGAGAACACCGGAGCCGAGATCCGCCGGGCGGAGATTCGGGCGTCGCCGAGCAGAACGGAGTAGGCCGTGTCATGACCGTAGAACTCGACCGCGGCCACGGTCCCCTCTCCGCCGGATTCGAGCGCCACATGTTCGGGCCGCAGGACCACTTCGACCGGACCCCGGAGCGGACGGTCGATCTCGATGTCCCCGATCGTCGTCTCCACCCGGGTTCCTACGGCCGTGCCGGGCAAGATGTTCGCCTCGCCGACGAACGAGGCGATCCAGCTCGAGTCGGGACGCTGGTACACGTCGTCAGGAGCCCCGGTCTGCAGGATGCGCCCGCGACGCATCACGGAAACCGAGTCGCCTACCACGAACGCGTCCTCTTGATCGTGCGTGACGAACACGGTCGTGATACTCAGAGAGCTGAGGAGCTCGGCGACCTCGCTTCGCACCCGGGTACGCAGCTCGGCATCGAGAGAAGAAAAGGGCTCGTCCAGCAGCAACACATCGGGCTCCGGAGCCAGCGCCCTGGCCAACGCAACGCGCTGGGCCTGGCCGCCCGACAAGGTGTCCGGGTACCTGCCTTCAAAACCGACCAGATCCATGAGCCGCAGGGCATCGGCTACCCGTTCCCCGCGGTCGGGGCGTCCGTCGAGGCCATATCCGATGTTGTCCGCAACCGTCATGTGCGGAAAGAGAGCCCCTCCCTGAAACACCATCCCCACGCGGCGAAGTTCAGGGCGGACATGAGTCAGATCCCGATCGCCGACGACCACCCGGCCCCGATCGGGCGTCTCGAGGCCTGCGATCACGCGCAGCAGCGTCGTCTTCCCGCACCCGCTGGGGCCGAGGAGGGCAAAGGTCTCTCCGCTCGCCACCTCGAGGGAGACATCGACGACGGCGTCCACCTTCCCGAACGATTTCGAGACGGAATCCACGAGGAGTCGGCGGTCACCGCCGGTTGGGAGCGTGTTCATGTGCCCTAACAGGCTACCGCTGGCTGCCCGTACAGGTAACGGAGAATGGCGGACCCGCGGCGTCATGGCGCTTGCTCTACCATGCCGTTCGGGCCGCCACGGGGCCCACGACAAACCACGACGAAGTAGCCATGAGATTTGAACAGGAATTCACGGTCAATCGCCCTCTCGCAACGGTGTGGGAGTTCTTTCAAGACGTGCCCCAGGTGGCCGACTGCCTCCCGGGGGCGGAACTGACCGAGGACAAAGGCGACGGGTCATACGCAGGGCGGCTGGGCATCAAGCTCGGCCCGATGTCCGCCAATTTCGAGGGAGAGGCCCGGGTAGAACCGGATGCCGGCGCGCATTCGGCACTCATATCGGGCAAAGGGGTCGACAAGAAGGGCGGCAGTCGGGGCCAGGTGAAGGTCACCTACGCGCTCTCCGATGAGGGCGATGCCACCCGCGTCGATGTCAATGCCGACATCACGCTGTCAGGAGCTGTGGCCCAATTTGGCCGCACGGGCCTCATCGCCGAGATGTCGTCCCGACTCATCGGTGAGTTCGTCGAGTGCCTGGAGGCGAAGCTGTCGGCCGGCTCGACCGAGGAAGCCGCGGAGATCCGGGCGGGCGAGGTGCGGGGACTGAGCCTCTTCATCTCGACGGTCTGGTCACGGATCGTCGATTTCTTCAAGAAGCTCCTCAGATCCGGCTGATGGGCCCCTAACAGCGGGCGAGGGGTCCCCCCGGGTGTCGGCCCGCCCGGAGTTCGACCTAGCCGGCTCTGAGCTTGTCGAGGGAGTTCGCGAGCAGGCCACCGGGGCTCTGATCCGAGTCCGGCGAGCCGGGAGAGGCCGCCAGGTCGCGTACGTTCTTTTGCACCGTCACCGCCGCAAACAGGCTGAGCACATAGGCCATGCCGTAGAACCCCTTCTCGCTCCGGAGCATGTCGGACTCCCAGAGGCCGACGGTGAGTAGCAGAATGGCCGCTCCGACTGCGATCCACGACAGGCCGTAGTAGATCGGGGTCACCGGCACCCCTTCGAGCCTGTCCCGCACCGCCTTCTGCAGGGAGACGACGCCGAAGAGCCCAAACAGCAACAGCGAGAAGTAGAAGCCTTTCGCCATCATCGGCATGCCGGCATTCCAGAGGCCGATCAAGAAGGCCAGGATGCCGATACCGAGTACGGTCCAGGAGGCGCCGACGAAGGCCGGCGTAGGGCGAGGAATGAACGTGTTGGTGTCTGTTGGTGTATCCATGTGAACATGATCGCCCCCACTCCGGTTCCCCTCCATCGGGGATCACCCTGATCGTGACGCGAGCTTCGCCTCCCGGTCCGGGGCAGGTCGACTCTTCTCGAGCACACCGACACGACGAACGACCCGATGGTGGCAGGCCGCTGTTGACGCGCCCCGCACAAGCGAGGCGAGGAAACGTCGCTCACGGCTCCTCCTCCGCTGGAAGAACTCAGTGCTCGCGCGGCTCGAGGATCCCCGAGAGTGGGTAATGGTCGGACAGGTGAAACCGTCGGCCCATGAATTCGGTTGGTTCCGTCCAGACCGCCAGGTCGGCGACGTCCACCGCTCCACGCCGGAACACAGAGGTGAAGTAGGCGGTGAAGGCAGGGCCGTCGCCGTTGAACGGATTCTGGCGGCTGTCCCAGGTCGGCCCTGGAGCTGGGACCGGCTCGAGTCCCGCTTCGGCCACCAACTTCCATTCGGCTTTGCGCATGTTCGTATCACCCACCATCACCAACGGCCCGGCCCCCGCCCGTGCGAGGATTTGGTGGACCATGGCCAACCGGATCACGGCGGCATCCGGGCCGGGCGCCAGATGCACGTTGGCGATGGTCAGGGACGGGAGGCGGATCAGCACCGCGATTCCCGGCTCGACCACGGCAACCAGCTCCTCGACCAGCGAGCGTCGAACCAGGATGGCGAGGTTGCCCATGTGGCTGACCGTTGTGGCGGGGACCAACGCGTGGGACTCGACGTACGGAACCAACCCCGGTAACTCCTGCAGCAACACGAGATCAGGATCTCTTTCGACGAGGAAGGTCCGGATCGCCTCTTCGGTGTGCTCGACCGTCCACTGATATGGGGCCTCCATCGAGCGCTGCATCATGGCCACGTTCCAGCTGAGAAAGCTGTACACGTCTACTGCTGTTGTTGCTGCTGCTGTGCGGCTCGGGGCTGCGGCTCCATGACATGCGATGCGAGGTCGCTGCGCGACATCAAGACACCCACATCGAGCTCAGTGTCCTCACCGCCACCGTGGTAGCTCCCTCTCAGAGGTGTCACGTCTTCGTAGTCACGTCCGTGACCGATCTTGACATGCCGCTCGCCAGTCACCTGGCGGTTTGTCGGATCCATGCCCCACCAGCCGAAACCCGGGATCGCCACTTCTACCCACGCATGGGTTTCCACCCGAATCTCGTCATCGCTGGGCTGGGTTCCTTCGGGAGTGGCATAGAAGTATCCGCTCACGTAGCGGGCCGCCATACCGATCGATCGGAAGGCAGCCAGGCTCAGATGGGCGTAATCCTGACACACGCCCCGCGGATCACGGAAGACGGCTGCGACCGGCGTACCCACCACGGTGGCTCGGGGGTCATAGGACATGTGATCCGAGACTCCCTCGTGGACCGCGATCGCCCGCTTGACCGGATCGTGGTCTCCGTCGATCAGAGATTGCGCCCAGTCGGCCAGCTCGCCGTCCCACCCAACATGCCTGGAGGCGGCGAGGAACTCATAATCGTCCCCGGCGAAGTCCTGGACCTGGCCGTCTTCCTGTGGCTGCCGAGGGTTGGAGGTTTCGACGTTGGCGTCTGCCACGAGCGTGAGTCGGGTGTGGAGATGGTTGATCCCAAACACGTCGACCCGCGTCCCCCAATAATCCGTGTATGAGAGCACGTTGGCGGGCGGATCAACCGTCAGCTGATACGAGAGGAGGCGCTGGCTCTCGGTGTCGGCCGGGCAGGCCCGGAGAGCATTCTGGGATTCTCCGACCTGAACACCGTACGTGTAGCGAGTCAGATATCTGATGGACAGCTGCATCAGAGTGCCTCGTAGCTGTAGAGGGCGGCATCGCCACCGAATTGGTATAGATCATCATGAAACGCCCGAGACACGAGTCTGATGCCATCCTCCAGAGAGGTCACGAAATCTGCGAAGTCGTTTGTGTTCACCGGCGGGATCGAACTGAACTCGAGGTCGGACCGCACCCGCCCCAGCGTCCGGGGCGACTCCCATGATCCGATGGCGCTCACGACGTCGAGCTGGGCGCTGCACTCGGTCAGGCAATAGAGGACGCTGTAGGGGAATTCGCGATCCATGAGCAGGAAATGGACCACGACATCTACCTCGGCCAGCGGCCCATGAAGCTGGGTGAAGGCGTGGAGGCCTGACACCGATCGCAACACGCTCCGCCAGGCGGCGGCGTCGGTCGGCGCCACGGCGCGGGTCACGTCGATCATCCGACATGAGTTCTCCGCCCGCTCCAAGAATCGTCCGAGCATGAGGAACCGATACCCGTCTGTTCTCGCCATGGCGTCAAACATCGCACCAGAAATCGCCTGGCAATGGTGGGCAACGGCCGTGTATCCAGAATGGGGGTTTCCTCCGAGCTCGGTCCGCAGTCGGCCGGAGGCGAACAGCGTGTGCAACCGGTTGACGGCTTCGAGTAACTCGATCGGCACCACGTCGCGGACGTTCATGATGTTTGCGCGGGCCGACACGATCGCATGTGCCACCGAGGTGGGATTGGACTCGTCGAGGACGAGAAAGTTGTTGACCGTCTCGGTGGTGGCCGTGTCGTGGTGTCCGCCGAACTGGTCGCTCAGATAGAAGACGTCCAAGAGATCCGTCCACACCGCCTCGCGTACCGACGGGTGGCGCTCGAGCTGTACGTCGTAGGCGATGTCGAGCATGCGGATGATGTCGGCGGCACGTTCCACATACCGCCCGATCCAGAACAGGCCTTCAGCATGGCGGGACAGCATCAGCCGGACTCCAACACCCAGGTGTCCTTGGATCCACCGCCCTGGGACGAGTTGACGATCAGCGAACCCTCCCTCAGAGCCACGCGGGTGAGCCCACCGGGCACGACCTCTATGGACTCACCGGTGACGACGAACGGCCTCAAATCGATGTGGCGGGGGGCCAGCTCTTGTCCGGTAAAGGTCGGGTGGGTCGAGAGTTCTACCACTTCCTGCGCGATGTAGTTTCTCGGGTCGGCCTCCACCAGCCGGCGGACCTCCTCCAACTCTTCGGTCGACGCAGTTCGCCCGATCACGATCCCCTTGCCGCCCGCTTCGGCGACCGGCTTGAAGACCAACTCCTCCATTCTTCCCAGTGACATCTCGCGTTGATCTGGGTCCCACATCACATAGGTGTCGACGTTGGGCAAGATCGCCTCTTCCCCCAGGTAATAGCGAACCATGTCGGCCACATACGTGTATACGGCCTTGTCGTCCGCCACCCCATTTCCGACTGCGTTGGCGATGGCGACGTTCCCGGCCCGTACCGCCGACATCAGCCCGGGTATGCCGACGACCGATTGCCGGTCGAACACCGCCGGGTCCAGGAAATCGTCATCGATCCGCCGATAGATGACGTCCACCCGCTGGGGACCGTGGGTCGTGCGCAGGTAGACCACGTGATCGTCAACCACCAGATCTCGCCCCTCAACCAACTCCACGCCCATCCGCCTCGCCAGAAACGCATGTTCGAAGTACGCCGAGTTGAACACCCCCGGGGTGAGAACCACGACTGTCGGATTGGAATCGTCGCCGGGAGCCTGCCACTCGAGCGCCCGGAGCAACATGGATCCGTAGTCGTCGACGGGCCGCACCGAATACTGTTCGAGCAGGACGGGGAAGGCCCGCTTCATGGCCGCCCGGTTTTCGATCACATAAGAGATTCCGCTCGGCACTCGCAGATTGTCTTCCAGCACGCGGTAGACGCCGTTGCCGTCGCGCACCAAATCGATGCCGGCGACGACACAGCGGGCGGCGCCCCGCACCGGGATTCCGGAGGCTTGCCGCTTGAACCCGTCTGAGCTCTTGATCACCCAGTCCGGAATCAGACCGTCGTTGATGATCGACTGCTCCCCGACGTAGATGTCGTCGAGGAACGCGTTCAGGGCGCGGGTGCGCTGGATCAGGCCGTCTTCGATGATGGCCCAATCGGTGGCCGAGATGATCCGGGGAATCAAGTCGATCGGCCACGTGCGATCCAACCCGCTCTCGTTTCCGTAAACGGCGAACGTGATACCGAGGTTGCGGAAGGTCGACTCGGTCAGCTGCATACGGTCGCGTACATCCTCGACGTCGAACTCGGCCAGCCGGTCCGCCAGCAGCCGGTAGTGATCCCGGACCTGGCCGTAGTCGAACATCTCTTCGAACATGCCCCCGGGGTCGTAATCGGTGAGCAGTGACATGGTGGCGGAGGTTAGACCGCCGGACCGAAGGACCCGACCATGATCGGTGGGCGAAGGTTCAGCCCACGCTCCCGATCATCTGCAGCTCGACGAGGCGGTTCAATTCGACCGCATACTCCATCGGCAGCTCTTTGACGATCGGCTCGATGAACCCGGCGACGATCATGGCCGTGGCCTCTTCTTCCGACAACCCACGGCTCATCAGGTAGAACAACTGATCGTCGCCCACCTTCGACACCGTGGCCTCATGCCCGATCTGGGCGTTCGACTCCTCGATTTCCATGTACGGATAGGTGTCCGATCGGGAGTCCTCATCGAGGATCAAAGCGTCACACCGCACGAATGACTTGGCGTTGACGGCGTCGTCTTCCACTCGCACCAACCCGCGGTACCCGGCCCGGCCCCCGTCCTTAGACAACGACTTGGAGGTGATGAGGGAGGTGGTGTTGGGGGCGGCGTGGACGATCTTGGCGCCGGCGTCGAGCATCTGGCCGGCACCGGCAAAGGCCACGGACAGCACCTCGCCGTGGGCGCCTTCTTCCATGAGCCATACCGCCGGGTACTTCATGGTGAGCTTGGAACCGAGATTGCCATCGATCCACTCCATCGTGGCGTTCTTGTAGGCAGCAGCCCGCTTGGTCACCAGGTTGTAGACGTTGTTCGACCAATTCTGAATCGTCGTGTATCGGCACCGGCCGCCTTCTTTGACGATGATCTCGACCACTGCCGAGTGGAGCGAATCGGTGGTCCAGGTCGGCGCGGAGCATCCTTCGACATAGTGCACGTAGGCACCTTCGTCCACGATGATCAGCGTTCGCTCGAACTGGCCCATGTTCTCCGCGTTGATGCGGAAATACGCCTGCAGGGGCTGGTCGACATTTACCCCGGGCGGCACATAGATGAAGGAGCCCCCCGACCATACGGCCGAGTTGAGGGCGGCGAACTTGTTGTCGTTGGGAGGGATGACGGTGCCGAAATACTCCTGCACGATCTCCGGGTAGTCACGAACCGCGGTGTCCATATCGCAGAACAGGACGCCCATCTCTTCGAGGTCCTCACGGTTGCGGTGGTAAACAACTTCGGACTCGTACTGGGCGGTGACCCCGGCCAGATACTTGCGCTCGGCTTCGGGGATGCCGAGCTTCTCATACGTGTCCTTGATCGATTCGGGCACCATGTCCCAGTCTTTGGCCTGGCCCTCGGTCGGCTTGATGTAGTAGTAGATGTCGTCGAAGTCGATCTCGTCGAGCATGCCGCCGCCGCCCCACGTGGGGATCGGCTTGCGCATGAAGCGCTGGTACGCCTTGAGACGGAATTCCAGCATCCAGGCCGGCTCGTCCTTCATCGAGGACATCTCGCGGATGATTTCTTCGTTCAGGCCCTTCTTGGGCTTGAAGACGTAGTCCTCTTCGGTGTCATGCCACCCGAGCTGATAATCGCCCAGGTCGATGTCGACGGTAGCCATTGAACTCCGAGTCGTAGGGATGCTGGTGGATGGAGACCAAGTGTACGCCGAAGCCGGCGCAAGTGGCAGTGGTCAGGGAGCCAGAACCTCCAGCACCTCGTCGAGATCTGCGTGGTCACCGGCGTAGTCCTCGAAGTCCTCGTACATCAGCACGTCGCCGGGAGCGATCACCAGCGTCGCCCCGAGCTGAAACGGCCGTCGTCCGGACCTGCGCTGGCGGTTTCCACCGGCCACTGCTCGAACCCCGGCGGCCACCTGTCGAGGAGCCACCAATCCGACCACCGGCAACGTGTTCGTGCCGACGATCTCAGCCGCCGCGCCGTCTTCATCGAGCAGCACCGGAAAGGGCACCAGCTCGTCTTCGATGAAGGCCCGGGCGTAACGTCTGCCGCCGGTTCCGATGGCCACCACGCCGGCGCCGGCCGAGAGGATCTCGTCGTATCTATCCCGGACCTGACCGGCCCGTTCGCGACAGGTCATTCAGCCGAAGTGGCGCAGGAACAGCACCACCTGAGGATCATCTGACCAGCGATCGCCGAGACGCTCGCCGGTGCCGTGGGGATCGACCAGCACCTGATCCGCCAGAAGCTTCACATCGAACGACACCCGGGCACCTCCTCACCGATGGAGCGGGAGCCTACCCGATCGCCGCCTCGCGGCTCCGCACTCCAGTGATGGCTGTGGGCCTCATTCGAGAGGGACGGGTACAGGCATGTCCGGGGGTTGGATACCGAGTGCCATCTGGACGAATACTGCGTGCCATCTAGTCGATCGGAATACTCGGAGACAAGCGTCGTTCACCACATCCGGGGCGTCGTGTGAGCCCACAGGCCGGTGGCGAGCCTCGTCAGCTCCTCGGCGTGCTAGTTATGTTCGACCGAATCAGGCGGGCGAGGTCTGCAGGCCGGGAGGAGGAGTGCCGGTGGTGTGTTCCCACAGTTCGGCCGAACCGCGTCGGCCGAGCACACGGGCAAGGCCGCCGGCGGCACCGGCCAGAAGCGCCCACCCGGTGGCAGCGGGCCAGGTGACCGATTTGTCCGCCGGGTTCACGGGCCCCTCCGTGTCAGAGACCCTGGTCCACAGGTTGGTGGCGAGCTCGCGAGCACCCCAGGCGGCCACGAACGTGACGGCTGAGACGAGCGCATTCCAGATGACCTTCTTCATGATTCCTCTCTCGATGTCGTGCTTGGGCCCTGATTACCCGCTCGACAGAGCCTGAAACCTGGCCCGCGCACGGTTCACGTGAGCGGACGGGCAGACGGTTCCAGCGGCGCCGGCAGCAGCGATTCGCCCATCAGGTGCCGATCGACTGCCGCAGCCGCCGCCCGGCCCTCGGCGATGGCCCACACGATGAGCGATTGACCGCGTCCCATATCACCTGCGACAAACACCCCCGGCACGTTCGTCGACCAGTTCTCGTCCCTTGCCACGTTGCCCCGGTCGGTCAGATCGACGCCGAACTGGTCCAGCATCGGGCTCCGTTCGGGACCGGTGAATCCCATCGCCAGGAACACGAGATCGGCGGCGAATTGTTCCTCCGTGCCTTCGATCTTTTCGAAACTCATCCGGCCGTCGCTGAAGAGCTGCTCGACCCGGTGGGTCCTGAGCGCTGCCACATTGCCATCGCCGTCGTCGACGAACATCTCGGTGTTGATGGCGTATTCCTGCCGCCCCCCTTCCTCGTGGGCCGACGAGGTCCGGTAGATCATCGGCCAGGTGGGCCAGGGGTTGGCGTCCGGCCGCTCTTGCGGGGGCCGGGGCATGATCTCGAACTGGTGAACCGAGGCCGCCCCTTGCCGGTGAGCTGTCCCGAGGCAGTCGGCGCCGGTGTCACCTCCCCCGATGATGATCACGTGTTTGCCGGAGGCGTCGATCGGGGAGGTCGCCAGGTCACCCATCTGGACCCGGTTGGCCAGCGGCAGATACTCCATCGCCTGATAGATACCCTGCAGCTCCCTCCCGGGGATCGGCAGATCACGCCATTGGGTGGCTCCCCCCGCCAGCACTACGGCATCGAAGCGGGCCTGCAGGTCAGCGGCGGCCACATCCACCCCGACCTCGACCCCGGTGCGGAACGCAGTGCCCTCGGCTTCCATCTGTTCCAGCCGGCGGTCCAGGAACCGCTTCTCCATTTTGAACTCCGGGATCCCGTACCGGAGCAGGCCGCCGACGCGGTCGGCTCGCTCATACACGGTCACGGAATGGCCGGCACGGGTGAGTTGCTGGGCAGCCGCCAGCCCGGCGGGCCCCGACCCGACGACGGCAACCGACTTGCCGGTGAGGCGTGAAGGCTTGACCGGGGTCACCCAGCCTTCCTGCCACGCCCGTTCGATGATCTCGACCTCGACCTGCTTGATCGTCACAGGGTCCTCGTTGATGCCCAATACGCAGGCCGCCTCGCACGGGGCGGGACACAGGCGACCCGTGAACTCCGGGAAGTTGTTGGTGGCGTGCAGCCGCTCGATGGCATCACGCCAGTTGTCTCGATACACGAGATCGTTCCAGTCGGGGATCAGGTTTCCCAGCGGGCAGCCGTTGTTGCAGAACGGAATTCCACAGTCCATGCAACGGGCGGCCTGGTGCCGGAGCTTGTCGTCCGAGAACGGGCGATACACCTCCCGCCAGTCGGTGATCCGTTCTTCGACCGGCCGTCGCGACGGCAGTTCGCGACCGTATTTCATGAAGCCCCGCGCGTCACCCATGGGCGGCCGCCATGATGGCATCGATGACCGGCTCGCCGCGGGCCTCAGCCCGGGCTGCCGCCTCCAGCACCCGCTTGTAATCCTTCGGCATGACCTTTACGAACCTGTTTAGGGCACCCGACCAGTCGGCCAGCAACGAGGCGGCGACCACGGAGCCGGTTTCGGCCCGGTGACGTTCGATCTGTTCCCGCAAGAAGAGCTCATCGTGGTCATCGATCGGGTCGAGATCGACCATCTCCCTGTTCACGCGGGTGCCGAAGCTTCCGTCCTCATCGAGCACGTAGGCGATACCACCCGACATGCCCGCGGCAAAGTTGCGCCCGGTCGGTCCCAACACGATGGCGCGGCCGCCGGTCATGTATTCGCATCCGTGGTCGCCGACGCCCTCGACCACCGCCACCGCGCCAGAATTGCGGACGCAGAAGCGCTCGCCCACCACGCCCCGGATATACGCCTCTCCCGACGTGGCTCCGTAGAGGATCACGTTGCCGGCGATGACGTTGTCCTCGGCCGGGATCTTGCTGTCCGCGGGGGGACGCACGATGACGCGACCACCGGACAACCCTTTGCCCACATAGTCGTTGGCGTCGCCGTTGAGATAGAGGGTGATCCCCTTGGGCAGGAAGGCGCCGAAGCTCATGCCGGCCGAGCCGGTGAACTCGACCTCGATCGTGTTGTCGGGCAGGCCGGCGGATCCGTAACGCTTCGTGAGGTGATGGCCCAACAGCGTCCCCGTGGTGAGATTCACATTCCGGATCGGCAGCTCGAGGCGTACTCGCTCGCCCGCCGTCAACGCTCCCTCGGCCAGCTGAATCAGCGTCTGGTCGAGAGCCCGATCCAGGCCATGGTCCTGACCCGTCTTGTGACTGCGAGCGGATCCGGGAGGGAGCTCCGGTGTATAGAGGATCGGAGTGAGGTTGAGGCCGGCGGTCTTCCAGTGCTCCACGGCATCTGACACATCGAGCAGCTCGGTGTGGCCGATGGCTTCGTCCAGGCTCCGGAACCCGAGCTGGGCCAGCATCTCGCGGACTTCTTCCGCAATGAACTCCATGAAGTTGACGACGAACTCGGCCTTGCCGTTGAACTTCTTCCGCAACTCAGGGTTCTGGGTTGCCACCCCCACCGGGCACGTGTCGAGGTGGCAGACCCGCATCATCACGCAGCCGGACACCACCAGCGGGGCCGTAGCGAAGCCGAACTCGTCTGCTCCCAGCAGGGCGGCGATCATCACGTCGCGGCCGGTTTTTAGCTGGCCGTCCACCTGCACCACGATCCGATCCCGCAGCCCGTTCAAGAGCAACGTCTGCTGGGTTTCGGCGAGTCCCAATTCCCAGGGTCCCCCCGCATGCTTCAGCGAAGTGAGCGGCGACGCCCCGGTACCTCCGTCGTGTCCCGAGATCAACACCACATCCGATTTGGCTTTGGCGACCCCGGCCGCCACTGTTCCCACCCCCATCTCGGCCACCAACTTCACGTGGACCCGGGCATCGGGGTTGGCGTTCTTGAGATCGTGGATGAGCTGTTTGATGTCTTCGATCGAATAGATGTCGTGGTGGGGCGGCGGCGAGATCAGCCCGACACCGGGGGTCGAGTAACGGGTCTTGGCGATCCACGGATAGACCTTGTGTCCAGGGAGCTGACCCCCTTCACCGGGCTTGGCCCCCTGGGCCATCTTGATCTGGAGGTCGTCGGCGTTGACCAGGTATTCCGAGGTCACCCCGAAACGCCCACTGGCCACCTGCTTGATGGCGGACCGGCGCAGATCACCGTTGGCGTCAGGGGTGTAGCGATCGGGATCCTCGCCGCCTTCTCCGGTGTTGGACTTGGCACCGATGCGGTTCATGGCGATGGCGAGCGTCTCATGGGCCTCCTGCGAGATGGAGCCGTACGACATGGCCCCGGTGGAGAATCGCTTGACGATCGCCGAAACCGACTCGACTTCTTCGAGGGGGATCGGAACGCGGCCCTCGGTGCGGAACCGGAACATGCCCCGAATCGTCGCCAATCGAGCCGAGTGGTCGTTCACCAGCGAGGTGTATTCCTTGAAGATGTCGTACCGCCCCTCGCGGGTCGCGTGCTGGAGCTTGAAAACGGTCTCCGGGTTGAACAGGTGGATTTCCCCCTCGCGGCGCCACTGGTATTCCCCTCCGACCTCGAGGTCACGATGCGCCCGTTCCTCGGGCTGGTCGGTGAAGGCGAGCCGGTGGCGGATCGCCACCTCGGCCGCCACGACATCCAGGCCGATTCCCTCCAGTCGGCTGGTGGTGCCGGTGAAATACTCCTCGATGAGGTCCGGGCCGATCCCGATCGCCTCGAATATCTGCGCCCCCGTGTACGAGGCCACGGTCGAGATCCCCATCTTCGACATCACTTTCAAGATGCCTTTCACGAGAGCATTGAGGTAGTTGGAGCGCGCCTGCTCGGCCTCTACCTCACCCAGATCCCCGCCGGCCACGAGCTCATCAACCGTCTCCAGTGCCAAATAGGGATTGATGGCGGCCGCTCCATAACCCAACAACAGGCACATGTGATGAACCTCACGCGCCTCACCGGTCTCTACCACCAGGCCGATGCGGGTTCGCTGCTTGGTCCTGATCAGGTGGTTGTGCACACCCGCCGTCGCCAGCAATGCCGGTATCGGGGCGAGCGTCTCTGTCGCCCCCCGGTCGGAGAGCACGATGTTGGAGACCCCGTCATCGATGAGCTCATCGATGAGCGCGAAGGCAGACGCCAGAGCTTCCCGCAGCCCCACCGCCCCCTCGGCCACCGGATACAGCATCGGCACCACGGCGGTATAACCCCGTACTGCCGGCAGTTCATCGACATGCAGCAGTCGCTCGAGTTGATCATTGTCGAGGATGGGCGAGTCGAGCTCGAGAATGGCACATGACCTCGGCCCCAGGTCGAAGAGATTCCCCTCCGGGCCCAGCATCGAGCGGGCAGAGGTCACCAGCTCCTCCCGGATTCCGTCGAGCGGCGGATTGGTCACCTGGGCGAACAACTGCTTGAAATAGTCATAGAGGAGACGGGAACGCTCGGATAAGACCGCCAGCGGGGTGTCGGTACCCATCGACCCCAGCGGCTCCTTGCCGGTGGTTGCCATCTCCCCGATGATCAGCTTGAGCTCTTCGTGCGTGTAGCCGAACGTCTGCTGGCGACGCAGCAGGTTGCCTTCGGCGTGAGAAGATGGGCGGGGCACGATGTCCTCGAGGTGCAGAGCATTGTCTTCCAACCATTGTCGGTAGGGGCGGGCAGAGGCCAGCGTCTCCTTGATCTCCTCATCACGGACGATGCGCCCTTGCCGGGTGTCGATCAGGAACATCTTCCCGGGCTGCAACCGTCCTTTTTCCACGATCTTGCTCTGGGGGATGTCGAGTACGCCGACTTCGGACGCCATGACCACCAGGTCATCCTCCGTCACCCAATAACGCGAGGGCCGGAGTCCATTGCGGTCCAATACCGCACCGATGACGCGCCCATCCGTGAAGGCGATCGAGGCCGGGCCGTCCCAGGGTTCCATCACTGCGGCGTGGTATTCATAAAAGGCCCGCAGCTCTGGATTCATGTGCTGGTGGTTTTCCCATGGCTCCGGGATCATCATCTGCACGGCCTCGGTGATCGGATAGCCGCCGAGGTACAGGAGCTCCAGCACCTCGTCGAAGCCGGCGGTGTCGGAGGCGCCCGGTGTGCAAACGGGGAAGATGCGCCGCAGGTCACCCGGGATGAGTGAGGTCTCCAGCAACGTCTCACGTGACCGCATGAAGTTGCGGTTGCCCTGGATCGTATTGATCTCCCCGTTGTGGGCGATCATCCGATACGGGTGGGCCAGAGGCCAGCTCGGGAACGTGTTGGTGGAGAACCGCGAGTGAGCCAGCGCGAGGGCGCTTTCGAGCCGATCGTCGTGCAGGTCCGGGAAGAAGTCGGCCACCTGCAAGGGAGTCAGCATGCCCTTGTACACGAACGTCCGGCCACTGAGGCTCGGGAAGTAGACGCCGTCGTGCATCTCGGACGCCCCGCCCATCGCCTCATTGATCTCATCGGGACCGGCCGATAGGTGAATCTCGTGCTCGATGCGCTTGCGGATGACGTACGCCCGCCGTTCAAGGTCGATCCCGGCCTCACCGGCCCCGCCGATGAAGACCTGCCTGAAGGTCGGGAGGGTCTCGAGTGCGGCCTGGCCGATTCCGGAAGGATCAATGGGAAGATCCCGCCAGCCCAGCAGCTGCCGGCCCTCCGACTCGATGATGGCCTCGATGGCGCGCGCCCCGGCGTCGGCCTGATCGGGACGCTGCGGGAGGAAAGCGATTCCGGTGACGTATTGGCCTTCGGGAGGCAACTCGAAGGGAACGACGGCTCGGAAGAACTTGTCGGGGATCTGCACCAGAATCCCGGCGCCGTCGCCGGTGAGCGGATCCGAGCCTTCCGCTCCCCGGTGCTCGAGGTTGCACACTGCCTGGAGGCCCTTGGCGACGATATCGTGACTTCGGCGACCCTTCAGATCCACCACAAACGTGACACCGCACGAGTCGTGTTCGAAGGAAGTGCGGTACAGGCCCCGGGCAGGGAGTTCATTTCCGTCTGCGATCATGCGCGTCGTCTTTCCGGAGACTTCATCCCTTTCCACACCACCGGATGGCGCGCGGAGTCCTGCCGTACGCCCCAACCGGAACTGCGAACTTACCGACCAATTGTTAACGGAAGGTTTCGAGCCGTTAACGAGGGGCGGAAAGTCCTGACGGGAGTTCCGCACCTGTTCGTCCCCGCCATCGTCGTCTTCCCCATAGCCGGTCAACGGTCGTAGCCTCTCGGCTGTGACGCGCACCCTGTTGCTTCCTCTTCTCCTCGCCTCGGCCGTGGCGCTGTCCGCCTGCGCGGCAGAACGGACCGAACCCGTCAACTCGAGCCGATTCGCCGGTGTCGAATTGCCCGAGCCGACCCCGAAACCGGATTTCGTCCTCACCGACACCGAGGGCCGTTCTTACGACTTCCGCCCGGAAACCGAAGGCAAGCTCACGCTGCTCTACTTCGGCTACACCGCCTGCCCGGACATCTGTCCGGTGCATCTGGCACAGATCACTGCCGTTCTCGACCGCAACCCACCTCTGCGGCAGCAGACCGAGGTCATCTTCGTGTCGGTCGACCCCGGTCGCGACTCGCCCTCCGTGATCCGTGACTACCTCGACGGATTCAACGAGGACTACATCGGCCTCTGGGGCTCGCCGGAGGAACTGGCGGCAGCCGAGCAAGCCCTGGGGGTGCCACCGGCGATCCTGGGAGACCCCACCGATGCCGAATACCTGGTCGGTCACGCCGCCCAGGTATTCGCCTGGGCCCCGGACGGGCTCGGATACACGATCTACCCGTTCGGAACCCGCCAGAGCCAGTGGGCACAGGACCTCGAGCTCTTGGCCCAGATCAGATGACCGGGCGGCGGCGGTTCCTGACCCTGATCGTGTTGGGAATCGTTCTGGGTGCCTGCGGCGGTGACCCCGCGATCACCATCAGCAACGCCGTGGTGGTCGAGCCCAACGGGCCCAACGCCGCCGCCTACCTCGATATCGACAACCCGACCGAGGTGGCCGACCGCCTGACGAGCGTCTCGGTGACGGGATATGCGGCAATGCTCCACGAGACCTCGATTGCCGCCGATGGCCAGGCCACCATGCAACCGGTGGAGGCGATCGAGGTCCGTCCGGGAGAAACCGTGTCGCTACGTCCCGGGACCTTGCATGTGATGATCATGGGCGCAGATGGCGTGGCAGCCGGTGATGAGCTCGAGCTGACGTTCGAGTTCGAGACGATGGACGCGGTCACGAAGAAGGTCGAGGTGATGACCCTCACCGAATACCTGGCGGAGATAGAGGCCAAATAGATGCGGCGGGCTGTGTCGATAGCGCTGGTGTGTTTGCTGGCTTCGTGTGGTGGCGTGCCTGATTCCGCCACCGGCTCCGACACCCGGTCAGACCCGGTCGCAGCTGGAGCCGAGCTGGCAGCCGACCTCGGGTGCCTCGTATGCCACAGTGGTGAACGCCCCGATCTGGGACCGGTGTGGGACGGCATCTGGGGACAGCAGAGAACGGACATCAACGGCACCGAGCTGGTGGTTGACGCCGCATACGTCCGCAGCTCGATCCTCTTTCCCCATCAGGCCGTCGTCGGCGACTATCGCGGCTTCATGCCACCGTACTTGATCAGCGACGAGGAGATCGCAGAGATCGCCGCCTTCATCGAATCGCTCGGCGGGTGAGCCGCACCCGCCAGGATCCACCAGTGCTTATCGGAGTATCCGTCCCTAACCTGGCACCATGAATTGGAGCTGGTGGTGCACGTCCTCGCTGCGGCCCTGGACCTGGGAGCCCACGCTCTATCCGGGAGTGTGGGTCATCGTCGGCGGCCTTCTCCTCACGTATTTCCGCATGGCGCGCCGCAAAGCGGTGTCGTTGAGCCAGAAGATCTACTTCCTGCTGGGCGTGCTCACGCTGTGGGCGGCATCCGACTGGCCCCTGGGACCGCTGGGGGCCGGTTACCTGGCTTCAGCCCACATGGTCCAGTTCGTGTTGTATGCGATGGTGGCAGTTCCCCTGCTACTCAAAGGAACGCCAGAGTGGATGCTGCGCCGTATCCTGGCCCGCCTTCGCCTCTACCGCCTCACCCGCCGGGTCACAGGCTCCTTGCTGTTCTCAGGATTCCTCTATAACGCCCTGCTCGTGGCCACCCACGCCCCCATCACGGTCGACAGCCTGCGCGCCAACCAATTCGGCTCTTTCGCGATGGACATGATCTGGATCGTGACCGGCCTCGCCCTGTGGCTGCCTGTGATGTCTCCCATCCCCGAGTTCCGCGCCCCCACGTATCTGGCCCGCATCCTGTATCTCTTCCTCACCACCTCGGTCATCGCGGTCATCCCGGCGAGCGCACTCACGTTCGGCGATTTCCCGCTCTACAACACATACGAGCTGGCCCCCCGGGTCTTCGACCTGACGGCCTTGGAAGATCAACAGATCGCCGGTTTGATCATGAAGGTCGCCGCCATCCCCATCACGTGGTTTGCCATCGGCGTGATGTTCTTTCGATGGGCGAGGCAGGAGGGCGTCCCCGCCACCCAGGCCCGGCGGGTGGACAGCTGACATGCCGGTGCTCGTGGTCGGGGCCGACACCGTGCCGGGCGAGGCCGTCATCCGCGCCCTGGGGGGCCGCCACGGTGAGATCCGGGCATTTGTCACCGACCCGGGTGCCGGCCTGGAGCTGAAGAAACAGGGAATCAAAGTCGCAACGGGCGATGTATCCGATGCCTCCCATGTGAGCGGGGCGGCCACCTCGGTGTTCTCCGCCGTCCTCGTCTCCCATGCCACCGGCGACGCTCGCGAGCGGTCGTTCGCCGATTCCCCGGTGGAGGTGGCGCGGGCCTGGGCCGAAGCGCTGCGCGACGCCGGAGTACGGCGAATCATCTGGCTCGGTCCCCGATCGCTGGCGGTGGCCGCCGGGCTCGATTCGTGTGCCCCCGAGTTCGCAGCCGTCGAAACCGACAATCCCGACGCAGCGGCGCGGGAGGCGGCAGAGCTGGACGAACGTGCATCGTTATGAGGTCGGTCATCACGCTGTTGACGGTGGCGATGGCGGCGGTCGGTTGCTCGACGGTGGCAGGCGAGCTGGCCGGCATCGAGCAGACAACGACCACGGCCCCCTCCCTGGCAGCCGCCGCCGCTGCTGAAGAAAACCCGGCGCCAACGGTTGCGCCCACCACCACGACCACGACCGAACCCCCGAGCTTTGTCAACGTGGTGGGCAAGCCGCACGGCTCGGTTGAGGGAGTCCTGCAGTTTCGGGGCAACCCCACCCACACCTGGTACGGGGTCGGCCCCGTCCCCACCGAGCCGGAGATCCTGTGGCGGTTCGGCGAGATGTGCGGCGTGACCAACGTGGGCAGCGGACCCGAGACCAAATGCGGAACCGCCTGGACCGGGCAGCCGGTCGTCTATGAACGAAACGATGGCGTGACCGAGGTCATCTTCGGTGCATACGATCACCGGGTCCACTTCCTCGACGCCGCCACCGGACAGCCCACCCGGCCGCCGTTCGTGACGGGCGATGCGATCAAGGGGTCGGTCACGCTCGATCCCGACGGTTACCCGCTGCTCTACTTCGGATCACGAGACAACAAATTGCGCATTCTGGCGCTCGACCGGGAAGTACCGACCGAATTGTGGGCGATCGATGCAGAGGACTGGAGTGGCATCTGGAACAACGACTGGGACGGCAACCCGTCGATCATCGATGACATCCTCTACGAAGGTGGCGAGAACGGGATCTTCTATGCGGTGCTCCTCAACCGGGCCTACCGAGAGGATGGTCAGGTGTCCGTGGCACCCGACGTGCTCGCCACCTTCAATGGTTGGACGACCGAGCTGATAGAGCGGGTCGGCCGCAACCTCTCCATCGAGAACTCGGTGGCAATCTTCGGCGATGTCGCCTACTTCGCCAACGGTGGCGGCCGGGTGGTCGGCCTCGACATCTCCAACGTGCGCAACGGTGAGTTACCGATCGTCTTCGACTACTGGCTGGGCGACGACATCGACGCCTCCATCGTCATCGACGACTCCGGAGCCCTCTACGTACCTGTCGAACTGGAGCGATTCAACGCTCGCAGTCGGGAGGTGGGCCAGCTCGTGAAGCTGGACCCATCTCGCGGAGACCCGTTCGTGTGGGGAGTCGACATCCCGCCGCTGCTGAGCGGAGACGACGGCGGGCTGTGGGCGACGCCGGCCCTCGGCGATGGCGTGCTGTACGTCACCACCCACCCCGGCGAGCTGCTGGCCGTCGACGCCGACACGGGCGAAGTGCTCTTCCGCGACGACGTGGGCCACCATGCCTGGTCTTCACCCCTCCTGGTCGACGACGTCCTCGTGGTGTCGGTGAATTGCGAGGCGGGTGGTGGCCTGCGGTTCTACGACACCACCGATCCCGCCGCACCGGTGTCCATCTCCCAGTTCGACCTCGAGTCGGGCTGTATCGAATCGACGCCGACAGTGTGGAAAGGCAGGATTTACGTCGGCGCCCGCGACGGCTACTTCTATGCCTTCGGTTGAGGCCGGAGGGCTCTCTCCCTGGGTGACAGCCAGCCGCCCCGCCACTTTGTGGGCGGCCGTCGTGCCGGTGCTGGTCGGCGGCTCACTGGCCTTCGATGATGATGTGTTTCGCTGGGACATCTTCATCGTCACGTTGCTCGCAGCGACCGCCATCCAGATCTCTACCAACTTCGCCAACGACGCATCGGACGCCAGGCGGGGCGCCGATACCGCCGACCGGCTCGGCCCGACCCGGGTCGTTTCGACCGGTCTCTTGACCAGCCGACAGGTATGGACGGGGGTGTGGGCCATGTTCGGACTGGCAGCCACAGGAGGCATCTATCTGGCGTCCCAGGCCGGCTGGATCGTCATCGTCATCGGCGTCGTGTCGATCGCCGCCGCCCTCGGTTACACCGGCGGTCCCCGTCCCTACGGATACGCCGGGCTGGGGGAGGTCTTCGTGTTCATCTTCTTTGGCGTGGTGGCCACCGTCGGCAGCCGCTACGTGCACGATTCATCGGCACCGGCCGACGCCTGGTGGCTTTCGGTTCCGATCGGCTTGCTGGCAACAGCCATCCTGGTGGCCAACAACGTCCGCGACATACCGACCGACCAGGCCGCCGGCAAGAACACACTCGCCGTTCGGCTCGGCCGTGAGAAGAGCGAGCAGCTCTATGCAGCGTTGCTGGCGGGCGGCACCCTGCTGCCGGCCATCGGCGCCATTGCCCGTGTTGTACCACCGGGCGCCATCGCCTCCGTGGTGGCCGTCGTGGGTGCCATCGGCCTGATCAGAAAGGTACGGGCCGGCGCCGCCGGCCAGGACCTGATAACCGTTCTGCGAGGCACTGCCCAGACGCAGCTGGCGGTGGGGCTCCTGGTTGCCGGCGGGATCACCGTGGTACGCGTCGTCGGCTGATCGAGCCAACTCGTGAACGGAGGGTCGTGACCCAGGGGTCGGACGCCCGTTGCGGTGGGTCCAGCACGCCACCGCAACGAGAACCCTCGCAAGCTCCGCTCACTTTCTGCGTCCGACTACTGACAGAATAGGGGGACTTTGACGCCGAATGCCACTCAACGTGGTCGATCTCGCTGATGAAGGACGGTGTTCCTTCCCGGGTGGCTCATACAATCCGCACATGCAACAGCCGACCTCCATCACCGACGCCATCCGCCGGCTCCCGGGGCCCTACCAGCCCACCGACCTCGTCACCGTCAATGACGCCATCGTTCGGGTCGTCCGGCTGGAAGGCGAGTTCCCCTGGCACACGCACGATGAAGACGAACTGTTCCTGTGCTGGGACGGAACGTTTCGCATAGAACTGGCGGGTGAAGTCGCGGTGACCATGGGGCCGGGCGACGTGTTCGTCGTCGCGGCCGGTACCGAACACCGCCCTGTGGCGGACGAGGTGGCCCACTGCCTGCTCCTGGAGAAGCCCGAGACGAAACAGTACGGAAACCCCACGCCCGGTCATGGCTGAAGAAACCCACGTAACGGCCGGTGACCGCGAGATACGGATCTCGTCGGGATCCAAACTGATGTTCCCGGACCAGGGCTGGACCAAGATGAACCTGGTCGACCATTACCTCATGTGCGTCGAAGGGGCGTTGCGTAACGTCTACAACCGCCCCGTGTTGCTCAAGCGCTTCAACCAGGGGGTCAACGCCGAACCAGTATTCGTCAAGCGCGCAATCAAAGGGGCTCGACAGATGGTGGACGTCAAGTTCCCCTCGGCTCGGCCCGGCAAGATGTTCTTGCCGCTGGATGAAGGCGATGTCATCTGGATGGCCCAGCAGAATTGCGTCGACCTCAACCCTTGGAATGCACGGGCCGATGACCTCGAGCACCCCGATGAGCTCCGCCTCGACTTGGACCCCACCGACGGCTACGACTTCGAAGCCGCCCGCGAGGTGGCCGGCGCCGCCCGACAACTGCTCGACGAGGTCGGCCTGACCGGATGGCCCAAGACGTCCGGCAACCGGGGCATCCACATCTACGTCCGGTTGCGCCAGGAGTGGGACTTCTTCCAGGTCCGGCGAGCGGGCCTGGCTCTCGCTCGTGAGCTCGAGCGCCGGACAGAGCTGGCCACCACCGCCTGGTGGAAGGAGGAACGCGAGGGTGTTTTCATCGATTTCAACCAGAACGCATGGGACAAGACCATTGCATCCGCATACAGCGTTCGTCATACCGGCTACGTCTCGACCCCGTTTCGGTGGGACGAGCTCGACGAGATCCACACCCACGACTTCGACTTGATGAGTTTCCGGGACCGCTGGGCCGACGTCGGTGACCTGACCGAGGGGATCGACGAGGCCGCCGGTGACCTGGCGCCGGTGCTGGACATGGTCGCCGCCGACGAGGAACGGGGCCTGGGCGAGGCCCCGTGGCCCCCCCACTACCCCAAAATGCCCGGGGAGCCTCCCCGGGTCCGCCCGTCAGCCAGGAACGAGGCCAACTGGGAAAGCTGAGCCCGGCCCAACCGGTCAGTACGCTGCCCACGACCTTCCGGCTTTCCCCCTACCCTGCTCCACTTCATTTCGCACCGGTGCCTTGCCCTCCTCCGCATGCTCCGCATCCTCCCGGAGGGCGACCATTGTGGGTGGCGTGTTCCCATGGAGCTGGGCAGCCTTCCAAACGACACAAAGGGAGTTCCTGCCCGTGATGTTCCCAAAAAACGCGGACCCTCCCGCCCGTGATGTT
>JBFIPU010000025.1:0-28551 GCA_041609995.1 Acidimicrobiia bacterium | reverse complement strand
TGGCGGGTCGCCATCATCGCGGCCTACATCACGTTCTTCCCGGTTGCGATCAACACACTGCGGGGACTGCGCTCTCCCGAACCGACGGCAACCGAGCTCATGCGCTCGTATGCCGCCTCGCCTCGCCAGACGCTATGGAAACTGCAGGTTCCTGCCGCGCTGCCGTTCATCTTCACGGCGCTGAAGATCTCAGCAACGGCCAGCGTGATCGGGGCGATCATCGGGGAATTGCCGACCGGCTCGCGTGACGGACTAGGACGGGCATTGCTCGAGTTCAGCCAACAGTTCGGTGCCGCCCCGGAAAAGCTCTACGCCGCTGTTCTCATCTCTTCCCTGGTCGGAATCTTCTTCGTCGCAGTCGTCTCGCTGGCGGAGCGCAGATTTGTCGATGCCACCCGCCGGCTGCCCGGTTAGGCCGGCGGCGCATGGAGCAGGAAAGGAGTGCCATGGCCGAACCACCGGTGGTGAATGCCCGGGGGGTCGGCAAGACCTTCGGCGCGGGTGTCAGTCGGGTGGTGGCGCTTCGCAACATCGATCTGACCGTTCCGGCGGGCGAGTTCATCTCGCTCATCGGTCCGTCCGGGTGCGGCAAGAGCACGTTGCTGCGGCTGATCGGCGATCTGCTGGATCCAACCGAAGGGACCCTGGAGATCAACGGCAAGACAGCGGCGCAGGCGCGTCGAGATCGCGACTACGGCATGGTGTTCCAGAAGGCGACCCTGCTCGACTGGCGAACGGTGCGCCGTAACGTCGAACTCCCCCTCGAGATCATGGACGTCGATGAAGGGGAGCGGCGCACCAGGGCCGCCGCCATGCTCGAGCTCGTCCAACTCAACGATTTTGGCGACCACTATCCGTGGCAGTTGTCGGGCGGCATGCAACAGCGGGTCGCGATCGCCCGCGCCCTCACATTCAATCCGGCTTTGCTGCTGATGGACGAGCCGTTCGGCGCACTCGACGAGATGACCCGCGAGCTCATGCAGCAGGAGCTCCTCCGCATTTGGCGCGAGACGGGAACCACGGTCATGTTCGTCACCCACTCCATTCCCGAGGCGGTCTTCCTGTCGACCCGGGTGATCGTGATGTCGCCAAGGCCGGGCGAGATCAGCGACGTCGTCCCGGTGCCCCTCCGCCGGCCCCGCAACGAGGACACCAGGGAGTCAGACGAGTACTACGGCAAGATCACCGAGGTTCGCGAGGCGTTGCGGGCGTTGGAGGCACCGGCCTCGTGAGCTCGCGGTTCGACGAACCCATCATCGAGATCCCGGAGCCACCTCCGAGCACGGCCCCGGGCCCCTGGGACGAACTGCGTCGATACACGCCGGCCGCGGTGGCCGCCATCGCCGTACTCGGCGCCTGGGAGCTCATCACCCGGGTGCTGTCGGTTGAGACATTCATCCTCCCCCGGCCGTCGCAGATCGCGGCAAGCTTCATCGACACCGCCGACATCATCTGGGTGGCCGGCCTCAACACGCTCATCGAAGCCCTTGGGGGATTCGTGGCCGGCACGCTCCTCGCCGTGCTGGCTGCTCTGGCCACCGTGCGCTGGAGCGGGGTCCGCCAGGGTCTGATGCCGTTCGCCATCGCCGCCAATTCGGTGCCCATCATCGCCCTGGCCCCGATCGCCAACGCCTGGTTCTCGATCACCAGCCCGGTCCCGAAGATGGTGGTCGTTGCCATCATCGTGTTCTTTCCCGTGATGATCAACACCACCCGGGGGCTGACCGAGGTAGATGAAGCCGAGCTCGAGCTGATGCGGTCGTTCGCCGCCGAGCCGCGGGAAGTGTTCCGCCGGGTTCGCATTCCCAACGCCTTGCCCTATTTCTTCAACGCACTGAAGGTGGCCAGCACCCTTTCCCTGATCGGCGCCATCGTCGCCGAGTATTTCGGGGGCCCGGAGGATGTGCTCGGCCGCTACATCATCAACCGCGCCAACCTGCTGCAGGTCCCCGACGCCTGGGCGGCAATTGTGGTCGCATCGCTGTTGGGGATCGCGTTCTACGGGCTGATCCTGATCGCCGAACGGGTCTTCATGCCCTGGCACGTGTCGCTGCGGTCGGGAGAGGCCTAGCTGGCAATGTCTCCCTGCGCCGCGGGGGCGGGACGCGTAGGCTGGGCGGCGGTGACGTGCCGAGCCGGAGATGAGGAGACCGCGATGCGTAGATCGAAGACGATGTGGTTTGGGGCCCTTCTGATTGCCTTGACGTTGGTGGCCGCCGCCTGTGGCGGCGACGAAGCCGCCCCGCCCAGCGCTTCTGACTGCACGACCACCGACGACGTGCGGGTCCAGCTCCAATGGTTCGCCCAGGCTCAGTTCGCCGGTTACTACCAGGCACTCGACACCGGTCTATATGAGGCCGAATGCCTCAACGTGACGATCCTCGAGGGCGGGGTGGACATCGTTCCCCAGCAGGTGTTGGCCACCGGTGGAGCCGAGTTCGGGCTGGCGTGGGTGCCGAAGGCCCTGGTCTCTCGCGAGGCCGGCGCCAACATCGTCAACATCGCCCAGGTATTCGAGCGGAGCGGAACCCTGGAGGTGTCGTTCAAGGAAGCCGGCATCACGGAGCCGGCCGACTGGGAGGGAAAGAAGGTCGGGAACTGGGGCTTCGGCAACGAGTACGAGCTGACGGCCGCCATCGAGAAATTTGACGTTCCCAACGTCGAGCTGGTCGGCCAGAGCTTCGACATGGTGGCCCTTCTCCAGGGCGACATCGATGCGGCCGAGGCCATGATCTACAACGAATACGCCCAGGTGCTGGAGGCGGTCAACCCGGAGACCGGGGAGCTGTACACGCCCGACGATCTCAACGTCATCGATTTCAACGAGATCGGAACCGCCATGCTGCAGGATGCGGTCTGGGTGGACGAGGACTGGATCGCCGAATCCGGCAACGAAGATATCGCCGAGAGGTTCCTGCGGGCAACATTTCGCGGTTGGATCGAATGCCGCGACAACCCGGAGGCGTGTATCACCACCGTTCTCAACAACGGGTCGGCGCTCGGCACGAGCCACCAGACCTGGCAGATGAATGAGATCAACGCCCTCATCTGGCCTTCTACCGGGGGCATCGGGATCATGAATCAGAGCCTGTGGGATCAGACGGTGGAGATCGCGACGAGCCAGATCGCCGAATTGCAGGGTGTCACGATCAGCGGAGACGCCTTCCGGACCGACATCGCCGAGCGGGCCGTCAAGGCTCTCGAAGCCGAGGGTCTCGATGTCAACGGAAACGGCTGGGAGCGGATCGAGGTGACCCTCAACCCCGGAGGCGAGTAGTCCCCCCGGGTACCGGGCCCCAACGCCTGCCCGCTCAGTCGGTCAAGCTCAGTCGGTCAAGCTCAGTCGGTCAAGCTCAGTCGGTCAAGCTCAGTCGGTCAAGCTCAGTCGGCAGGCCGCACCCGGTCCAGGAGCCTTCGCAAGGTGGCCAGTTCCTGGCCAGACAGTCGGGACGTGAAGTGCTCCTCGAGGTCGCGGACGTGCTGCTCGGACGCTCGGTCGAGTACCTGCCGTCCCTTGTCGGTGAGTTTCACCCATTGAACCCGGCGGTCGGTCGGACACGATGTCCTCTCGACGAGGCCGGCGGCGTCCAGCCGGTCCACCAGTCGGGTGGCGCCGCCCGAGGTCAAGTCCATGGCGTGACCCAGTGCGTTGATCGGGAGATGGCCCTCAGGGGATCGGGCGAGCCGCAGCAACGCCTCGTACCACACCACCGAAATCCCGGCCGAATCCCGCAAGCTGCGGCCGAACAGGCGATGAAGCCTGCGCTGGGTTTCCACGAGCCGGCTGTAGTCCGTGATGCGGGGGTCGTCGGTGATGAAGCGCTTCACAGAATCAGCCTACCAGAAATAGTTGACGAGTCAGATAATGTACTGTTAATGTCTGCGCTGTCAGATATGAGACGTCAATATCGACGGGAGGACCCATGACCACTGAAGCCGCCGCCGGGCTGGAGGCCGACCTCACCGGCCATTACACACTCGACCCGGTTCATACCCGGTTGGGATTCGTGGCCCGCCACGCCATGGTGACCAAAGTACGGGGAAGATTCCAGGAGTTCGAAGGGAGCGGCTACCTCGACGCCCAGAACCCATCCGACTCCAATGTCGAGGTGACGATCCACGCCAAGAGCGTCGACACCGGCAGCGGCGATCGCGACAACCACCTGCGGAGCAACGACTTCTTCGACATGGATCAATATCCGACGATCACGTTCAAATCGACCGGGATCGAAGCGCAGGGTGATGGCAGCTATCGGGTGACCGGTGATCTCACGATCAAGGGCACCACCAAGCCAGTCACGATCGACTTCGACTTCACGGGAGCCGCCATCGATCCATGGGGCAATCAGCGGGTGGGTTTCGAAGGCTCCACCATCATCAACCGCAAAGACTGGGGTGTCAGCTGGAACGCACCACTCGAGGCCGGGGGATTGCTGGTGAGCGAGAAGGTGACGCTCGAGATCGACGTGTCGGCGGTCAAGCAGCCGGAGTAACCGTCGCCTGTTGGCGCTCAGCCTGCATGTGCCTGTCCGAGGCCGATCTGCGGCGAACCCTCATTTCTTGTAGAGTCGCCCGGACAAGGGATCGGGTCTGGTGATTCATCCCGAGACAGGACGCCGCTGTTGATGCGGCGCCGGGCTAACACGGGAGAGCTGCATGCGGCGGGAGCATGTACGTATAGGGCTGCGCAGCGGGCGATGGCGGGCCCGTCGAGAGAGCGGCTGGGTGCTGGTGGCGGCCTTGTCATTGGGCGTCGCGTCATTCGGGGTGGCGGCGCCGGCGGCGGCCGCCCCCAACCCCCCGCTTCCGCCCGGTAACTGCGGGCTCACCGTAGGTGTCATCCTCGATGTGTCCAGTTCCATCACGGCTGCCGGCGCCGAGCAAACCGTCCGCGACGCCGCCTCCGACCTCGTCAACTTCTGGGACGGCGAGGACATGACCGTGGGCATGTTCCGGTTCTGGGCCGAGGCCGACCTCGTAGCCGCCTACACGTCGACGGCCACCGGAGCGGCGTCGCTCGACGCCGCCGCTCAGGGCCTCACGTTCGTGTCCGGCACCAACTGGGAGGCCGGGTTCCTGGAGGCCTACAACTATGACGGAACCCCTGGTCCGCACTGGAACGCCCCGCTGTCGCCTTCGCCGCTGCTTCCCGATGTGGTCATCATCGTGACCGACGGCGTGCCGACCGCCTACGTCGACGACGCCGGCAATGCCGTGACCGGCGCCCCGCAGGCAACCGCACAGGCCAACGGGGAGGCCGGGGCCGATCTCTTCCGGGCCAATGGTGTGAAAGTGATTGCGCTCGGAGTCGGTGCCATCAGCGTGGCCGGGCTGCAGGGGATCTCGGGCCCGGTCGAGAACGAGGACTACTGGCTGGCGGATTTCAGCACGCTCTCGGCTCAGCTGCTGGCACTGGGTACGACGCTGTGTGACCCCAACCTGCTGCCGGTGGCCGATCTGGCGATCGACAAGAGCGATGCCGACGCCGAGGCCACTCCCGGCGAGACCTTGATCTACACGCTGGCGGTCACCAACGCGGGGCCGGATACCGCCACCAACGTGGTTGTCGCCGACACCGTTCCGGCGGGTACGGTGTTCGAGTCGGCGAGCTCGACCGTCGGCACGTGCACCGAGTCGGCCGGTGCTGTGACCTGCGATCTGGGTGATGTCGCGGTCGGTGACATGCCCACGATCACGTTGACGGTACGCATCGGGGCTGCCACCGCAGGCGTGCTGACGAACACGGCCTCTGTCTCGACGGACGTGGATGACCCCGACCCCGCCAACAACGTCGATTCCGAAGATACCCCGGTGGTCGATGTGCTGCCCGCCACCGGGATCGCGGGCGACGTGGCGTTCCCCAGCGCAATGGCCGCCCTGTTGGCGGGACTCTTTCTCCTGCGCGTGACGGCGGTGGCCCGCCGGCGCCTCAGCTCCTGATCCCGAGGCGCTGCTCCAGGTCGGCCACCGCCTCTTCGTACTCGCGGCGGCTGAAGCTGAACGGCCCCAGGTCGCTGTAGTCGAGCCGGGGTCGGTCGGGTTGCTGGAACGACGGCCAATCCACCGTGTCGTCGCCCACCACCACCGGTGTCTCGAGCGTCCAACACTCTGCCAGCCCGCAACCGCATGCCAGGACGCCGATGGTGGACTTCTTGCGCCACAGCCTGTGCTTCGATTCGCCCAGGAAATACCCGGGTCCGAAGTTGGTTACTTCCTCGGCCCGGATACCGATCTGCATGCCGGCGTGCTGGCCTACGAGGTTGCCGAACAGGCTCCTCACCATTTCTCTCAGAGGAGAGCCGTTGACGATCGGGGCGACTTCGGTTTGCCGGCCAAAGTTGCGGTAGTCACAGGCGTCGAGCTTGAACTCGATCGAATCCATGTGCTAGGCCTTCGCCTTGCTCCTTCTACGTCTCCACCCAAGTAAGGAGGAGATCAGCGCTCCTCCCACGAACGCGATCCCAACCACCGCCGCCATCGGAAACTCGATGGTCCAGGCCAGGAAGTTGACGGTTGCGTTGTCGAGATTCTGGATTGCAAAGATCGCAATGACCGCCCCCAGGATCGACGAAACGACAGCCAGCAGGCCGCTGGGTCCCTTGGCCGCCTTGCGGGCGCCCTTTTCTGCTCCTTCGAGGGCCGCCTCACGAACGTCCTCGGCGACGATGTCGGTCAATTCGGGCACGTTGTCAGTAAAGGGATCATCCATACCGTCAAACTAGCGCATCGGTCGGGGTGGGGAAGGGCGGAATCGGCCTACAGTTCGGGGCCCCCCCACGGGAGCAGCACATGGAAATGTTCAAGCGCCGTCGCGAGGAGTTCATGAAGCTGATCGGTGACGCCGTCGCTGTCATACCCGGTGATGCCGAGACGCCCCGAAACCACGACGTGCTCCACCCGTTTCGCCAGAGTTCCGATTTCATTTTTCTGACCGGCTTCGAGGAGCCGGACGCCGTGGCGGTGTTCGACCCGGGCAACCCGGACGAGGAATTCGTGTTGTTCGTTCGGCCCAAGGATCGGGAGCGGGAGATCTGGGATGGCTACCGGGCCGGCGTCGAAGGAGCGGTCGAGGAGTATGGGGCCGACGCCGCCTATCCGATTACTGAGTTGGGCAAACGGCTCCCTCGGTACCTCCACGGGCACAAGACGGTGTTCTTTCCCTGGGGCGCCAAGCACGAGGATGCCGTGCGGGCCGGAGTGGCGGCCTCCAACACGATGCGCGTGCGCCACGGCGCTCAGTCGCCGGAGGCCATTGCCGACCCGCGTCCTCTGCTGGCCGAGATGCGAGTGATCAAGACAGACGCAGAGGTGAAGCTCCTGCGGCGGGCCTGTGAGATCTCGACGGATGGTCATAGCGAGGCGATGCGCTTTGCACAACCAGGGATACCGGAGTATCAGGTGCAGGCCGCCATGGAATACGTGTTCCGCTCCCATGGATCGGACCGTGACGGGTACCCGTCGATCGTCGCCTCCGGCCCGAACACCTGCATTCTCCACTACACCGAGAACCGCCGACGGATGGAGGCGGGCGATCTGCTGCTGATCGACGCCGGCGCCGAGTATCGCTTCTTCTCCTCGGATATCACGCGGACGTTTCCGGTGGACGGAACCTACACCGGTCCGCAGCGGGCGGTTTACGACGTCGTGTTGACGGCCCAGGAGGCGTCGATCGCGGCGTGTGTTCTCGGGGGCCCCCTCGAGGCGGTGCACGACACCTCGGCGCGTGTGATCTCGGAAGGGCTGGCCGACCTGGGCCTGGTGCCCGCCAACGCCGAAGACACGCTGGCCATGGGCCTCTACCGCGAGTTCTTCATGCATGGCACCAGCCACTGGCTGGGGTTGGATGTCCACGACGCCGGCCGCTACCGGCTGGAGGGCGAGAGCCGCAAGCTGGAGCCCGGTATGTCCTTCACCGTCGAGCCCGGTATCTACGTCGACCCCAACCGCTCGGAGGTCGAGTTCACGCTCTACCCCTACGACGAACAGGCCATCGCCGATGCCATCGCCGAGCTCGGGGCGGAGGAGGCCAAGCGCCGGCGGGCCGAGCAGATGGCGGGAGCCGAAAAAGTGACGCATCAGATCCCGGCCGATTTCCTCGGGATCGGGGTGAGAATCGAAGACGACATACTCATGACCGGCGAGGGCGCCGCCAACCTGACCGAGGGGGTTCCGAAACGTATCGACGATGTGGAGGCCCTCTGCGCAGAGGCGTCGTCGATCCCTCTCGTCGTGTGAGCGGGGACAAGCCGTTCAGCCCATTTCGACTCGCCGCCGGCCAGCTGCTGGCGGCTGCTGCCTTCGCCGTCGTGGGTATCTGGCTGTGGCCCGGTGACGCCACGGGGTGGCCGGCCACGCTGGCCGCCCTCTCGTGGATCGTTGGGGCGGTCGCCCTCATCGGTGCGTGTTTCTGGTCGATGATCGGGATCGTCGACGGGCAGTGGCGCCGAAGTGGCTTTCGGCCCGGGCGCTGGCTCACCGAAAACAGGCGACGGCGGTAGCTGGGTGGACTTTCCCCACATCTTCGAGCCGCTCAGGCTGCGCCACAAGACGTTGCGGAGTCGAATCAACTTCGGTGCGCACACGGCCAACATGGGCGAGGGCGGCCTGCCATCCGAGCGTCACCTGGCCTATTACCGGGAACGAGCTCTCGGCGGTGCGGGCATGATCGTGGTCGAGCCGATCCCCACCCACCCGACCGGCGTGCTCACCCGCGGCAACTTCCGGGTCGGCGACGATGCTGTGATACCGCATTTCCGCCGGTTGACGGAAGCGTGCCGGCAAGCCGGCGATGTCGTGATGATCCACCAGCTGTATCACGTCGGTCAGCACGGCGACTCCGACAACTCCTTCGCCCCCAACTGGTCGCCGTCCGGCTTGCCGTCCTACCACGACGCCGATGGCGGCCACGCCATGCGCCAGTCCGAAATCGAAGAACTGCTGCGAGGCTTCGTGGAGGCGGCGGTGCGGGCCCGATCGTCCGGTTTCGACGGGGTCGAGGTGTTTGCCGCCTACCACGCAGTGGTCGATCAGTTTTGGACTCCCTGGTCGAACCGCCGCGAAGACCAGTGGGGCGGGAGCTTCGAGAACCGGATGCGCTTTTCTCGCGAGCTGCTGGAGCGCATCCGTCGCGCCTGCGGTGATGAGTTCATCATCGGCCTCGCCGTCAACGTCGATCCCGACGCCGAGCCGGCGTTGAGCGTATCGGAAATGCAGGAGATCGTCGGCTGGCACGACGAGAGGGAGCTCATGGATTATGTGACCTGCGGAACCGGGAGCTACTTCGATTTCTACAAGCTCATGCCGACGTCGCTGTATGCCGACAGGCTCGGCGTCCCTTTTGCGGCGGCCTTGATGAAGGCGACATCCCACGCCAAGGTGCAGGCCGAGAGCCACGTGCGGACACCGGAGGCGGCTGAAGAAGTGCTGGCGGCGGGCGAGGCCGACATGGTGTCCATCGTGCGAGGTCAGATCGCCGACCCGCATCTCGTGGCGAAAGCGAGGACCGGGCGACCGTCCGACATCCGGCCCTGTATCTCCTGCAACCAGCTCTGCTGGGGGCGGCGGTCGCGTGATTATTGGATCTCGTGCCTCGTCAACCCGTCGGCCGGGCGCGAATTCGAGTGGAACGGCGACCGCCCGATCCCGGCCCTGGTGAGCAAGTCGGTGCTGGTCATCGGCGGTGGACCGGCCGGCATGGAGGCCGGTCGGGTCGCGGCCGAACGCGGGCACCGGGTCACTCTGGTCGAGGCCGCCGACCAACTGGGGGGCCAGTTCCGGCTGGCGGGACAGCAACCGACCCGATCCCAGATTCTCGACAACATCGCCTGGTTCGAGCGGCGGCTGGAAGCAGCTGGGGTCGACCTATGGCTGGAGACGGTGTTCGACGTGAACGACGTGTCCAGCTTCGAGGCCGAGGAGGTGGTCGTTGCAACGGGAGCCGTACCTGCCGCTTCCGGCTTTCAGCGGTCCCGGCCGATGGTGGATTCGTTGGAGGGGATCGACCGTGCCCATGACATCACCGCCGTGCTCGACGGGTCTGTGTCCCTGAGCGGAGAGGTGATCGTTATGGACGACCTGGGCGATTGGAGGGGCATCGGAACCGCGCTCTATCTGCAAGACGAGGGCTGCCAGGTCACGATCGTGACTTCCCAACCGGTGGTGGCAGCTGGGCTATTTCACTCGGCCGCAGACGTACCGGCCCGGAAGCGGTTTGTCGCGGCCGGCGGAACGATGCTGCCCGACACGGTGGTCGTTTCCTACTCGGGCGGGGAGGTTGAGCTGCAGTCGACCATGACCGGGCAATCGGCAATGGTCGCCGCTGATGCCCTGGTCGTGGCCGAGACCCCCCGCGCTCGGAACGAATTGTCTGCGGGCCTGGTGGCTGCCGGTATCGGGTTCTCCGAGATCGGAGATTGCGTAGCTCCCCGCCGGGCCAGCCTGGCGATCTATGAGGGTCGCAAGCTGGCGCTGAGCCTCTGACGGGCGACGGCTAGCCGACCCGGGACTCGCTCGCCTGTCGGCGCCACCGGGCAGCGGTCGAATGGTGACCCACGCCGTCGAGCACATCGGCCAATGCCATCATCGAGGGCTCATGACCCTCGGCCGCGGCTTTGAGATACCAGTGTTTGGCTCCCCGCACATCGCCCCGTTTGGCACACCACCATCCCAGGTCGTGCATGGCAGGAGTCCAATAACGATCGGCGGCTTGTTCGAGGAGACGGATGCCTTCCTCTTCCCGTCCCTGCGCAAAGAGGAGCAATCCCAGCCGGTGCAATCCCTCGGGATAGCCGTCGCCGGCGGCGGCCTGGAAGCTGGCAGCGGCCCCGTCGTGATCACCTTCGCGTTCGAGGATGTCGCCCAGCTCACACCGGGACGGGTTGAAGCCGTTGACTGCCGCCATCCGCAGCCATTCCTTGGCGTTGGCCAGATCGTCCTCGAGTACGAGCACCGATGCCAGATCGTGCATCGCCCGGACCTCGCCCAGTTCCGCCGCTTTCCGATACCAGATCTTGGCAGAGGTCAGATCACCGGACGTTTCGAAACCGAACGCAGCTTCTCGCATGGCGGCGGTGTCCTGGGTTGCCTGAAGATCAGCCAGACCGCTAGAGAACGAAGGCGCGACGTTCAGATCTCTCTCAGTCATCCTTTGCATCAGCATATGCTCGGGTGACGATCGCGTGCGCGCTTCGCATGGGTCGATCGACCTATTCTGTTGTCCGTTGTCGCGCCCGTCGCCCTGTTCGGGCGCTTGTCACACCGGCGACCTATTGTGCGGTCGATGGAGCATTTCAGCCCCGCCACCCGCGAGTGGTTTGCTGCCACGTTTCACGAACCGACTACGGCGCAGCTGCAGGGATGGGAGGCCATCGGCCGCGGTCAACACACGTTGATCCATGCCCCGACCGGTTCTGGCAAGACCCTCGCCGCCTTCCTGTGGTCCGTCGACCAGCTCATCGGAGCACCGACCCCCGATGACGCCCACCGGTGCCGGGTCCTGTACATCTCTCCGATGAAGGCACTGGCCTACGACATCGAGCGCAACCTGCGTTCGCCCCTGGCCGGCATCAAGAATGCAGCCGGCCGGCTCGGTATCGAGCCCGCCCCGGTCACCGCCGCGCTGCGGACGGGCGACACGCCTCAGGAAGATCGGCGAAAGATGGCCCGGCAGCCACCAGACATCCTGCTCACCACGCCTGAATCCCTTTACCTGCTGCTCACCTCCCAGGCCCGATCGATTCTGGCGTCTGTCGAGACCGTCATCGTCGACGAGGTGCACGCGATCGCCGGAACGAAGCGCGGTGCCCATCTGGCGCTGTCGCTGGAGCGGCTCGAGGAGATCACGTCCGGCCCCCCGCAGCGGATCGGGCTGTCGGCGACCCAGCGACCACTCGATGAGATCGCCCGATTTCTGGGCGGGGGAGAGGTGACGGCGGATGGCTGGGCTTCCCGCCCGGTCACGATCGTGGACGCACCGCGGGATAAGCCTCTGGTCGTGCAGATTTCGGTCCCGGTGGAAGACATGACCGACATCGGGCCAGCCGGCCCGGAGGACGAACTGGAACGACAGCCGCGGCGATCCATCTGGCCCCACATGTATCCCCAAATCCTCGAGTTGATCCGGCGACACCGCTCCACCATCGTGTTCACCAACAGCCGGGGCCAGGCCGAAAGGCTGGCCAACCAGCTCAACGAGCTGGCCGAGGAACCGATTGCGCGGGCCCACCACGGCTCCGTTTCTCGCACCCAGCGGCTCGAGATCGAGGACGCGCTCAAGCGGGGGACCCTTCCGGCGGTCGTGGCTACCGCCACCCTCGAGCTCGGCATCGACATGGAGGCGGTTGAGCTGGTGATCCTGGTCGAGTCGCCGCCGTCGGTGGCGAGCGGTCTCCAGCGGGTAGGGCGAGCCGGCCACCAGGTCGGGGCGGCCAGCCATGCCACCGTGTTTCCCAAGCATCGGGGCGACCTCCTGGAGGCGGCGGTCGTCGTCAATCGCATGCTCGAAGGTTCCATCGAGCACACCACCATCCCTGCCAACCCGCTCGATGTGTTGGCGCAGCAGGTCGTGGCAGCGGTGGCCGTCGAAGACCGGTCGGCCGATGGGTTGTACAACATGGTGCGGCGAGCCGCGCCCTACGCCGAGCTTCGGCCCGGTCCGTATGAGGCCACCCTCGACATGCTGGCCGGTCGCTATCCGTCCGACGCCTTCTCCGAGCTCCGCCCGCGAGTTGTGTGGGATCGGGTCGAGGGCACGCTCACGGCCCGCCCGGGGGCCAAGATGCTGGCGGTCACCAACCCGGGGACGATTCCCGACCGGGGCCTGTATCGAGTCGTGTCGCCTGAAGGCGGTCGGGTGGGCGAGCTGGACGAGGAGATGGTGTACGAGAGCAGAAGCGGCGACACGATCATTCTCGGCTCCAGCGCCTGGCAGATCACCGAGATCACGCAGGACCGGGTGGTGGTCGTCCCGGCCCCACCCGGCGCGGCGGCCCAACTGCCCTTTTGGCACGGCGACGCCATCGGACGGCCCCTCGAGCTCGGGCGGGCGGTGGGGGCCTTCGTGCGCGAAATGGGGGCAATGGACCAGGAGGCGGCGCGGGCTCGTCTCCAGGCCGACTTCCACCTGGACGAGTTCGCCGCTTCCAATCTCGCCCAGTATCTGTCTGAAGAGAAGGAGGCGACCGGCACGCTGCCGTCTGACCGGACGATCGTCGTCGAGCGGTTCCGGGACGAGATCGGAGATTGGCGGCTGGTACTGCTCTCGCCGTTCGGCAGCCGGGTGCACGCCCCGTGGGCGCTGGCGGCCTCCAAGCGCATGCGTGACGACTTCGGCCTCGACGTGGACACGATGTGGACGGACGACGGAATCATCTTCCGCTTCCCCGACTCGGACGATCCCCCGGATGCATCTCCCCTGTTCCTCGAAGTAGATGAGCTAGAGGATCTGGTGGTGGCCGAGACCGCCAACTCGGCGTTGTTCACATCGCGCTTTCGCGAATCGGCCGGTCGAGCTCTGCTGCTGCCGAGGCGGAGACCCGGTCAGCGAACCCCCTTGTGGCTACAGCGGCGGCGGGCGGTCGATCTCCTCGAAGTCGCCCGAGAGTTCCCCACGTTTCCCATCGTGCTCGAGACCTACCGCGAGGTGTTGCAGGACTATTTCGACCTGGAGGCGGTCAAGGAGATCCTGGGGGATGTGGCGGCCCGCCGCATCAAGGTCCGTGATGTGGAAACGGACGGACCGAGTCCCTTTGCGTCCTCGCTGATGTTCGACTTCATCGCTTCATACATGTACGAATACGACGCGCCGTTGGCAGAGCGGCGAGCCACCGCCCTTACCCTCGATCGGAACCTGTTGTCGGAGCTCATGGGCGAACCGGAGCTTCGCCAACTGCTCGACCCGGAGGCGATGGAGGAAGTGGAGTTGACTCTGCAGTGGCTGGCCGGGTCTCGCCGCGCTCGTTCGGCGGAAGGGCTGCGAGACATGTTGCTCGATCTCGGACCGCTGGGCACCGACGCGATCATCGCCCGCACGACCGGGCTCGACGACGTGCCGGCGGTTCTGGATGAGCTGGAGTCGCAGGGGCGGGTCATCCGGGTAGCGACCGGCTGGGCGGCCATCGAAGACGCCGCTCGTTTGCGCGACGCGCTCGGGTACGCGTTGCCGCGGGGAATCCCGCAGGCATTCCTCGAACCGATTGCCGATCCCCTGGGAGATGTGGTCGGTCGCTTCGCCCGCACCCACGGGCCGTTCACCACCGACGAGGCGGCCGGAGCGCTGGGGCTGCCGGTGGCGGTGGTCGCCGAAGTGCTCGGTCGATTGGAGGGTCGCGGGCAGATCGAACGGGGCTCGTTTCGACCGGCCGGATCCGGTCCCGAGTGGGTGAACCGAGAAGTGCTGCGGCGACTGCGCCGTCGCTCGCTGGCCAAGTTTCGGGATGAGCTCGAGCCGGTCGAACACGCAGACCTGGCTCGCTTTCTCCTTGGCTGGCACGGGGTCGGCAACGGCTCGAACCGCGTGGCGAGGTTGCACGAGATCGTAACCCAACTCCAGGGAGCTCCGATCCCCGCTTCCATACTCGAGCGGGATGTTCTGGCCGCCCGCATGGAGTTCCGGCCGGAATTGCTGGACCAGCTGTTGGCCACCGGTGAGGTGGTGTGGATCGGCAAGGGTGCTCTCGGCACGAAAGACGGCCGGGTGGCTCTGTACTTCCGCGACCAGGTTCCGTTGCTGCATGCGATCGACGATGAGCAACGGCCGGAGGGAGAGCTGCACGTCCGCCTCCGTGATCACCTCCGCCAACGGGGGGCATCGTTCTTTCGCGACCTCTACGAAGCCTGCGGGGGAGGGGCCCCCGATGAGGTATTGGACGCCCTGTGGGATCTGGTGTGGGCCGGCGAGGTGACCAACGACACCCTCGCGCCGCTGCGCGCCCACGGCTGGGGCAAGGCGCGCGTCAAACAACGTGGCCGGCCGCGGCCCCCCTCGGCCTCACCGCCGGCCGGCTCCGGGCGTTGGTATCTGGTCGAGTCGTTGATGTCTGACGCGGTGGGCACGGAGCGCGCCGGCGCCATGGCCACCTTGTTGCTCGAGCGAAACGGCGTGGTGGCGCGGACCGTGGTGTCGGCAGAGGGGACCCCGGGCGGATTCACCGGGTTGTATCCGGTGTTCACCGCCATGGAGGACGTGGGAAAGATCCGGCGCGGCTACTTCGTGGAGGGCCTCGGTGGCGCACAGTTTGCCTACCCCGGGGTCGTCGATCGGTTGCGTATGCCGTCCGAAGACGAGGTTCACGTTCTCGCCGCCGCCGATCCCGCCAACCCGTACGGCGCCATCGTTCCCTGGCCGGAATCCGACGGCCGGCCCTCGCGGAGGGCGGGGGCGTATGTGATCACCGTTGGTGGCCTGCTGGCCGTGTTCGTCGAACGGGGTGCCCGCCGCCTGATCTCTTTCACCGATGATCCCAATGTCATGCACCAGGCGGCGGAGGCCCTCCGTCGGCTCTCGGGTCGGCTGAGGAGGCTCGAAATCGAGACGATCGACGGCGTCAAGGCATCCGATACCGCCCTCGGCTCGGTTCTGCTGGAGGCGGGCTTCCGCCGGTCTTACCAGGGGCTACGGGTCTAGCCCGTCGGCGCTAGCCTCGCTCGCGTCAATTCCGACAAGACGTAGATCGCACGTTCATCGGCGCGCCGGCGAGCAGCTCGATCCGTCCTGTCAAAGCGGCGTTCTCTTCGGGGAGGGCCGATCGGCGAGAGCTAGGAGACTGCATGGGCTTGGCGGACACGCTGATGAAGGTCGGCACGGCCACCCACGCCGCGTTGTACAAACTGCTCGGAGGCCGGTTCATGGGAGCGGGCGATGAAGGATCCGGCGGGGTGATCGTGGTGACCACCACGGGTCGCAAGAGCGGAAAGCGCCGCAGCCGGCCGTTGATGCATATGCGGGACGGCGAGAATTTGGTCGTGATCGGCTCGGCGGGCGGTTCCGATCAACATCCTGCCTGGTACCTGAACATGCTGGAGAACCCGGTGGTCACGGTACATAGGGGTGAATCCGAGGCGACCTACACAGCCCGGACAGCCGATGGTGACGAACGCGACACGCTGTTCGGTCGTTTCCGCGACCACGACGCCCGGTTTGGCGAATACGAGCAGAGGACCGATCGAGTGATACCGGTGGTGGTGTTGGAGCCCTCGGACTAGCCGCCGGCTCGCCCGATCGTTTTCGGTTCGAGCGGGCCGAGGGCTGCCCGTGTCTGAGCGCAGGCCTGGCACACGGAGTCAGGGATCAGCCCGATCCGCATCAAGCCGTTGAACACGGAGCAGCCCAGGCAATACCCCACGACCGCTTCGAGAGAAGCTGCGAAGGTGATCGCCGCCACCAGCGCGAAAGCGAGCTCGGAAGCCCCGAAGCCCTGCTGGGCCACCAGGGCTCCCACCGAGAGCAGTGCGCCAATGCCCTGGGCGAAGCGTTTGGGTGGTCCGGGAACGAGCTGGTGGTCCAAGTCGAGCCGGGGCGTGATCACCCGGGTGGCCAGGAGGCCCAGGGGGGACAGGGTGGGACCGGTCAGCACGCGGGCGACGAATCCGTAAGCCAGAACCCACAGGAGCCAGGTTGCCTGCGTCGTGAGGAATGCGATGGTGAGAATGACCACGGATCCGGCCACCAGGCGGGCCGAGGTTTCGTTGACGGGATCGGGAAATGAAAAGAGTTGTTGCATGATGCTCCTGAGGAGAGGTGTGTGATGGGGTGGGGAGGGGCCGAATGGCCCTAGGCCATGTGCATCAAACAACAACACGCGTCGCGGCAGGCGTTTCGAGTGGGTTGGGTGCTTCCGAAATCTTGCTCGGTGCGGGTGGAGCCCATCGTCTCGTCCTTGGCCGTCGTCGACGTGAGACAGCACCCTACCGGCGCCCGTCATTTGCGGGCAAGTCTTTGCTGTATGGCTGGGCAGGCAAGTCCAGGTGAACGCACAATGATGACATGGACGAACTCGCTGCCGGGGCCGTTGCGGCCATCTCGTCGGGCTGGCGCCAGCTTGCGACGACATTCCGGGCGATCACGGCGCGCGCCCAGGAGCGCTTCGAGGCCCGGGATTGGGCAGCCGGGCGAGCCGATGCAACCGCCCGGCTGGACGCGTATCCGGCGGTGGTTCGGGACACCGAGCAGGTGCTTCGCCAGTTGCTGGGCGACCAGGTGGCCGACCGGACCCTCTGGCATTCCATCAAAGCCGGATATGCGGAGGCCATCGAAGGCTCCCGGGCCCAGTCGCTGGCCGGGACCTTCTTCAATTCGGTGACTCGAAGGATCTTCGACACCTCCGGCGTCGACCCCGAGATCGAGTTCGTCTTCGAGCTCGAGGACATGGTCGACGCCAAGACACCGCCTGAGCACCTGCGAACCTATGCGGGCGGCGAGCCTCTGTCGATGCTGGAGGGCCTGATGACGGATTGCGGTTTCGTGTACGTCGACATCGAGATAGACGCTGCCCTGGTTCTCGACCACATCCGGGCGCGTATCGCCGAGCCGATCGTCGAAGTCGAGGTGATCGATGCGGTGCTGTTTCGCGAACAGGCCGCCTATCGGGTCGGGCGTCTTCATACGGCCGGCAGCGAGATTCCGTTTGCCCTGGCGCTGCGCAACCCGCAGAGGGGAATCGTCGTGGACGCCGTGCTGTTGGGGGAGGCGGCAGTGAGCATCCTCTTCTCGTTCACGAGGTCACACTTCCACATCGACCACGACAACGCCTTCGAGTTGGTGCCCTTCCTGCAGAAGCTGATGCCCCGCAAGCGTCCGTCGGAGCTGTTCACCGCCCTCGGGTTCCACAAGCATGGCAAGACGATGCTCTATCGGGAGATTCTCGATCACCTGGCGTTGACCAGCCTCGGATTCGAGCCCGCTCCCGGCACGCCCGGTCTGGTGATGATGGTATTCGCGATGCCGGACCTGGACCTGGTGTTCAAAGTGTTGCGTGACCGTTTCAAGCCACCCAAGAGAACGACGCGGCGCGCGGTCAAGGCGACGTATGAGCTCGTGTTCAAACACGACCGGGCAGGCCGCCTGATCGATGCCCAGGAATTCGAGCACCTACAGCTGTTCACCTACCGCTTTGGCCAGGAGCTGCTGGAGGAGCTGCTCGAGGAGTGCTCGGCCACCGTCACGGTGGCCGGCGATCTGGTCACGCTCGAACACGTCTACATCGAACGCCGGGTGACGCCCCTCAACATGGTCGTGCGCGGCGCCGGCGCCTCGATGCCCTCGGCGGCCGTCTCCGACTACGGCCAGGCCATCAAGGACATGGCTGCCGCCAACGTCTTTCCCGGCGATCTGTTGATCAAGAACTTCGGTGTCACCCGCCACGGCCGGGTGGTGTTCTACGATTACGACGAGATCGCCCGCATAACCGACTGTGTATTCCGGGCGCTTCCCGAGCCGGAGCCGGGCCAAGAATTGGATGACGTGCCGATGTGGGGCGTGGGTCCGCACGACATCTTCCCGGAGGAGTTCGGGTCGTTCCTGGGTTTGCCCTCCGGCTTGCGCCGGCAGTTTCTGGAGCAGCATGGTGATCTCCTCACCCCCGGGTGGTGGCGGGCGATCCAGTCTCGGGTGGCAGCGGGCGAGCTCATCGAGATTCCGCCCTACTCAGATGAGCATCGGCTGCGGCCGACTCAGTAGCGCCGGTATCGACGGGACCGATGTAGCTTCGCGTCATGCCCGAAGGCGACACTCTCTATCGAGCTGCCCGGCGGTTGGAGCGCGGGCTGCGGGGCGACGAGGTGGTGGCGGTGGCCGGGAGCCACCGGGCGGCGGCCGCCTATGGACGGCGATTGGTGGGCCGCACCGTGGATGAAGTGGAGAACAGGGGCAAGCACCTGCTGATCCACTTCTCCGGCGGTTGGTCAGCCCGCACCCATCTGCGAATGACGGGCACATGGGATGTCTATACACCAGGTCAACGCTGGCGCAAGGAGCCGGGTGCGGCCCGGTTGGTCTTGACCACGGCCGACGCAGTCGCAGTGTGCTTCGCCGCTCCCGACGTCGACATCAAACCGACCCACATCATCGAGGACCAGGTTGCCCACCTGGGCCCCGACCTGACGGCCGATGGCTTCGACACCGAGGAAGCGCTCCGGCGGATCGCAGCGGCTGACTCGGGGTCGCTCGCCGGTCTGTTGTTGGACCAGTCCGTCATGGCAGGCATCGGAAACGTGTTCAAGTCTGAAATCGCCTTCTCGATCTCGCGTGATCCCGCCGCCTCCATCGCCACGCTCTCCGGTGAGGAACGACGCCAGATCGTCGACGACGCCCGGCGCATGTTGTATGCCAACCGCGACACGCCCAATAGGGTGACGACCGGAGATCCGCGTCGCCCGCTTTTCGTATATGGTCGAAACCGGCGGGGGTGCTTGCGGTGCCGGACCCCGATCAGATCGGGGGAGGTGGGCGACCCGGTCCGGGTCACCTACTGGTGCCCCCGATGTCAGAGCGGCTGAGCGGGTTCTTTTCACTCTCTGCCACAGCCGTGCGGGCCTCGCGCCGATAACCTGACCTGATGGCCGCGATCCAGATTGTCGAGGTCGGTCCCCGTGACGGACTTCAGAATGAGCGAGCGGTATTGGTGACCGAGACCAAGGTCGAGCTGATCGAGCGATTGTCGAACGCCGGTGCGACCCGCATCGAGGCAGTCAGCTTCGCCCACCCGCGCTACGTACCCCAGATGGCTGATGCCGAGGCGGTGATGGAGCGCCTCACCAAGCATCCGGGCGTGTCCTACATCGGCCTGGTGTTGAACGAGCGCGGCCTGGCGCGAGCGCTGAGCACGGACCTCGACGAGATCAATTTCTCCCTCAGCTCAACGGAGGGATTCAACCAGGCCAACCTGGCCACCGGTGTTGAGGACACGGTGTCATTCATCGTGTCCGCCCTCGACGGACTCCACCACAAGACCACAGCAACTATCTCGGTGGTGTGGGGGTGCCCATTCGAAGGGGAAGTGGACGAGCGCCGGGTAATTGAGCTGGCGGCCCGTCTGGCCGAGGCCGGAATCGATGAGGTGGCTTTGGCCGACACCATCGGCGTCGCCGATCCCTGGCGAGTGCAGTCCATGATCGAGGCGGTCAAGCCGGTGATCGGCTCTGCGGCATTGCGAGTTCACTTTCACGACACGCGCAGCACCGGCATCGCCAACGCCTTCGCCGCGGTCCAGGCGGGTGTGACCATCCTCGACAGCTCGGTGGGCGGCCTCGGCGGGTGTCCTTTTGCCCCCGAGGCGACAGGCAACATCGCCACCAATGACCTCGTCTACATGCTCGAACGCGCCGGCCATGAAACCGGTCTCGACCTCGGCCGGCTCAATGCCATCACCTCCTGGATCGGTGACGAGCTGGGAACCGAGCCGCCTTCGATGGTGGCGCGGGCCGGCGGTTTTCCACAGCCAGGGCGACCCGGGTAGGAGCGTTCAGGAAGAAGCAGGGACCACGTCGAGGGCGGCCGCCACGTTCTGCCACGTGTTGGCGATGCCGATGGTGGGAGAGCCGGCAAAGCACAGGCCGACGGCCATTCCGTCCATTGTCGTCAGGCCGCTCCCGCTGTCCCCCCCTTCCAGGAATGAGCCGTCGTCGCCGGTGATCGCCACCTGGTCGACGAAGGTGGCTACGCCGCCGGGGTAGCCCTGGACATTGAAGGTCGCGTTGACCTGGGTGATGGTGCCGGTGGTATGGGCCGTGGTCCGGCCGAACTTCTGGACCCGCATGCCCAGGACCGGGGTCGAGGTCTCCGTCACCACCCCGATCACCGGAGTGGTCCGGTCGTAGTCGACTTCGATCAATCCGAGAGCGGCGTCCACCACATTCTCGGCGTGGGAGTCGCGGGTGCCAACTGGAGCCGACTCCACCACCGGATAGAGGCGGGTCTGAGATCCGATCAACCGGGCCAGCCAATTGAGAGCCCGCGCAACCCCACCTGCGATCTGACAGTCGCTCGGGTCGGGGATCGGTGGCAGGCCGCCACCGGATTCGATGGGCACGAACGCCGACAGCCGGGCCACAACATCAGCCGGCGAGCGGCCGCCATCTGCGTTCCCTGGTTGCGTGATGGTGACTACGTCCCGTTCATCCACCGGGGTGTTGTTGGCTGCAATCACGTGCCAGTTGGAAAGCAGGTATCGGCCGTCGGAGCTGCTCTGCTGAACGATGAAGCCGAGCGTGCCGGCAGTGACACCCGGGTTGAGCCCGATCGACAGACCGGGAACGATCGGCCGCAACCGCTGCCGCGGATCGATGGTGGCGGTATCCGGCGACGGCCGGCCGGCGAGAGCGGTGATCGGGCCGGTTTCGATCACGTCCGTCTCCATGCCGTCGATCGTCGTCGGGACGACGTCCTGGGCGGCCAACTGCTCGGCCGGGACCTTTTGCACCACTGAGACCACCACGCACTCGATGGGATTCCCCTCGGCGTCACGCACCAACTCGCCGTTGATGGTCTTGTAGCCGATCCCCACCCCGACGACGTTCTCCTTCGCCAACAAGTCGTCTCTGATGGCGCTGATGTCGATCATGGCTCACCTCTCGACCGTGCGTGGCGGCAGTCGTGATCAGATGCCCATCGCCCAGAACCCTACCTTGCGGCTGTGGGCCGGTCCGGGATCCGGTCGACTCCGGCGGGACCGATGAGGACGCCACCGATACGTATCGCACCGGCCCTCATTGGCGCTGCTCCCGAAGCCGATTCGAGGCCAGCGGCTAGCCGAGTTGCGCTCCGAGGCTGCGCGGGGCGATCTGTCGATAGGAGTCCTCCACCAGCTCGGCCACCTCCTGCCAGTCGGTGACGGCGTCGAGGTCGATGCCGATCCAGCCCTTCGACCCGACATAGGCGGGCAAAAAGAATGGCTCCCCGGACGCAAGCAAAGCTCGTTGCTCGCCCGGTGCCGCCTTCATGGACGCAGTCGCCCGCCCGTCATCATCGATCCCACAGCCGACGAAAATCTTGGTCCGCACCCGAAACGTCGGATGGCCCCAGGTTTCCACTTCGACTGTCTCGGGAAAGGCGAGAGCCAGAGCCCGCAGGCGCTCGATGTTGTCGTCAGGTCTTGTCATCAGACTTCCTCATACCGAAAACAACTGACGACGTGGTCGTTCACGAGACCGGTGGCCTGCATGTGGGCATAGGCGATGGTGGGGCCGAAGAAGGTGAATCCCCGCCGTTTCATGTCCTGCGACAGGGTCTCGGCGAGGGGGATCGTCGCCGGGATCTCCGCCAGGGTCTTGAAATCATGTTTGATCGGCTCGCCATCCACCCAGTCCCAGAAGTAACTCGACAACGATCCTGCGTCGGAAATCAAGTCGAGTGCCGCCCGGGCGTTGTTGACGGCCGAGTGCACTTTTTGGCGATTGCGAACGATGCCGGAGTCCTGGAGCAGGCGGGCGACGTCCTCGTCGTCGTAGCCGGCCACGGTCGCGATGTCGAACTCGGCGAAGGCGCGTCGGTAGTTGTCGCGCTTGCGCAGAATCGTGATCCAGCTCAGCCCCGCCTGGGCGCCTTCCAGCACGATGAACTCGAAGAGCCGCCGGTCGTCGTGGACGGGCACGCCCCATTCGAGATCGTGGTACGCGACGTAGAGAGGATCGTCCCCGCACCATTCGCACCGGTCCATCCCGCCAACCTAGCGACGAGCCGGTGCCGGCGGCGTGGGGTCAAGACACCTGGCGGAGGTCGAGGTCCTGGTTGGCGAGGCTGGTGCGGACGTTGCCGTCCACCGACGGCATCTCGAGCCGGAACGTGCTCCAGCCGTCGTTGTACTCATAGGAGAGGTCTCCGCCCATGAGCCGCGCCAGCTGGCGGGAAACCGCCAGGCCCAGGCCCACGGACGCGGTCACCCCGCTGCGCTGGTGGGCGCGCTCGTATGCTTCGAAGATGGCGTCGCGTCGCTCTTCGGGCACGCCGGAGCCGTCATCGGAGACCAGCAGGTAGGTGACGGGCCCCAGCGTGACCGACTCCAGCCGGACACGCTCGCCGCCGTAGCGGATGGCATTCGTCAGCAGATTGCGGACGATCTGTTTGAAGCGGGTCGGATCGACCCAGGCCGTGCTCGTCACCGAATCGAACTCGAGCTGCTTCGCTCCTTCGTGCATCCGGGCCGCCGTGATCACGCTGGTGACCATCGGGCCCAGCTCGAGGGCTTCCTGGACGATGTTGACCTTCCCGATCTCGGCCCGGGCGGCCACCAGCAAGTCCTCCACCATGTTCGCCATCTCACGGCTTTCATCCGCGATGAACTGCACCAATTCCGTTCGGATTTCTGCATCCAGTTCCGGACCGGCTTCGATCAACGATTCGGCCGATCCATAGATGGTCGTGAGGGGCGTGCGCAACTCGTGGCTGACCGATGCCAGGAACTCGTCCTTGGAACGTATGACCTCTTCCAGGCGCCGCTCGGCTTCCTTGACCTGGGTGATGTCGACGATCGCCACGACGGCCTTGGCCAGGTCCGGGCTCCCATCCGGATTGCGGGGAGTCGACCAATTGACGATGCCGGCCATCGGCCGGTCCACGAGACGGGTGGACACTTCATACGTGGCGTTGGTCCGCCCCTCCCAGATGGCAGACACCAGGGGCCGGTAGGCGTTGCGTTGGTCGGGCGCGGAGAACGCCTTTTCGTTCCATCGGTCGGTCAGGTCGTCGACGCTCTGGATGCCCAGCAGGCGTAGAGCGGCATCGTTGGCATCGACGATCTTCATAGAGAGCAGTCCGATCACCAGATCGTCGGGGTGGTCGTCGAGGTACTCCTCCAGGTCCACCACGCCCAGCTCTCGCAGGCTGTCGACCCAATAGCCGAGGCCGGTCTGGTCGATCTCCCACAGCGCGATGGGGTTGTTGACGAAGAGGTTTCGATAGTGGCTCTCGGACTTCTCGATCCGGCGCTGGGACACCTCCTGCCGGCGGTTGAGGGCTTCGGCCATCTCCTGGCCCGAGATGGCCAGTGATCTCTCGAGGAGGTATCGGTTGCGATCGCTGTCTTCGTAGTAAGCCGAAACTCGGTCCAGGAGCATCGCCCAGTCCCGGGGGCTCCTGGGCGGCTTGTCCAGTGACAAGCCCAAACGCTTCAGCTGCCGAAGCAGCACTGCGTTCATGCTGCTTCGGCGATAGTGGTGATTGTCATCGTTTGATTGTGCAGTTCACAGGTGCCGGACGTGATGGGTGAGATCTCGCCGTAGGAGTAGAAGCCGACCTGCTTGGTCCCTTGAGGAAGTGAGGTCAACACGGCTTCCACCTCCTCATCGGTGCGGACGCCGAGTACCAGGCGGCGACCCACACAGGAGATCGAGACGCAAACCGCGTTTTCCAGATCGAGGCCCTTGCGGGCGATCTCGGCGGCCTGTTCGGTGCCACCGACGAGCCTTTCGAAATTGGCCTGCATCAGCTGGGCGTCGTAACCCTGGGGCACGTCGCCGGCGAAGCGGAGGCTGTTGGTCGCCTCATCGACCGACAGAATGGTCCGCACCACCTCCCGTCCGCCCCGCGGGTCGCTGATCTGAAGGGGGAACAGCAGGCCGCTGGCGGGGAGCTCTGAGGCGAACTCACCCAGATACTCCTTGTACAACGTGAGAGCGGGCCGACCGTCGAGCTCATAGAGCACGTTGCCGTCTGACCTGGTGATGACCCGCTGGGGGCCGAACCGGTCCCAGCCGCCTTGCGATCCGTGCGTGACCGAGACGTTGCCGTAGAGGCCGACCGCGGTCACGAAACCCGAACGAGGTTGCCCCTGTACCAGCACCCAGGTGCGCTCGAACCGGTCGCCGTCTCCGGCCAGGCCGCCGGTGATGGTCACGTCCTTTGGCAGGTGGGCGTCGATGCCGGCTGTGAGCTCGGTACCGTTGACCATGAGACCGTCGGAGAACACCAGGACGGCTCGCAGGTCGGAGCCGTTGAGCTGACGGGCGAGAGCTTTGCCGGCTGAGTAGCTGTCGGCGTCACCCTTGACAGCGGCGCTGGCCAACTTCACGTCGGATCGGTCGAATTTCATGATGGCGACGCTGAGGCTGTCGTCGTTCACGGTGTTCTCGAAGATCTCTCCCGAGGTAGAGCACCCGGCGATCACGGAGTTGGGGTAGGCCCGCTGCAGGACCTGCAACGCCTCTGGGCGCTCGATCATGTCAGAGGATCCGAAGGCGAGTACGAGGGTCTTGTACGAATCTACGTCGGGCAGTTTCTCCGACCACTCCCCTTGGCGGTCGTACTTGAGGGTTGTCGAGAACATGGCAATTCCTACTGTTGTGGACGAATCAGTAAGTATTCGGCGGGAAGAGCCAAGGCATTTAGCGCTAACGGCCTGGTTCTGCCTTCTCGAGGATGGCTGTGCGCCGGTCGAGCTCCCCCCAGCGGTCGAGCAGCCACGCCAGCCGCTCCCCCTCCTCCTGGGGAATGTGCTCGCCCCGAGCGCGCCAGAACTCGATGGCGATATCCGTGCCGGTCAGTCCTCGTGTCCAGATATTGCGGAGGGAGGCCAGGCCCTCGAGGCCGGCGTGTGTGGCGAACACGACGTCGTATCCGCCTTCGAGGAGCGCCAGCGAGCCGGCCGGCTGGGGCGGCAGGACGTGGGTCAGCGCGGCCAGGCGGGCTTCGTGCTCGGGAAACGCTCGCGTCATGCGGTCCACGAGCCGGTCGCGCTTGACGGGAGAGAAACGCGTGCCCTCGGGGTAGATCATCACGGCGTCGTCCGGACCGAGATCCTCCGCCAGTTGCCGGATCGCCGCCACCTCGGCGGCGGTGTCGGTGCCGGTCCGGTCCACGAAATGATTGGGCAGCCTCCGCCCCACGACGTCCAGAGCCGGGTCCATGAGCAGCTCATTCTTGAGGATCCAGCGCAGGCGCAGTCCCTGGCGGTGAGCTATGAGGGTCGCCGGAAGCAGGACATCGACCATCGATGCGTGGCGCATCATCAGGATGTAGGGCCCGGGTCGGGTGGATTCCAGACCATTGACCCGCAGTGACATCGAGAAGATCCGAAGGACGGCCGCCATCATGAAGCTCGTCCATTGGCCCTGCAGCCAGTAACTCCAGCGCTCCAGCTGACGCGTGCGGCGGCCGAATCCGCTCGCCAGCCACTGCATTCCCGCGACCGAAACCCCGACGACTTCGGCCGTCAGATAGGCCACCGCCATCGCCAGCAGCCGGGTGGCGGTGAGGCTCCGGTTCCCGATCGCAAACCGGATGGAGTCGATGGCGAGTGTGGTCGGGAGCAGGACGGGGGCCAGAGCGAACAATGCGAGCCACGATGCGAGATAGACGCTGAACGTCCGGGCCCGGCGTCGCCCGACCATACGGGCAGATTCCATCCTGGAGAACATACCCGGATGAACACTCAAGCGGGCGAGCCAAGCGTCCGATAGCACGGGATAGGACTATCTCTGAGGACAGTGATGAGTGAAAAGTACCGCTTGGTGACGCGGAGCGACTTCGACGGGCTCGTGTCGGCCGTTCTGATGGAGTCGCTGGGAATGATCGATGACATCCTCTTCGTGCACCCCAAGGACATGCAGGACGGGCTGATCGAGATCACCGACCGCGATATCTGCACAAACCTTCCTTATGTGGAAGGGGCCCACCTCGTGTTCGATCATCACCACTCTGAAACAGTTCGCAACCAGGGACAGACGGACAACCACATCATCGATCCGGCCGCCCCCTCCTGCGCCCGGGTCATCTACGACTACTACGGCGGAGCGGAGGCGTTCCCGAACATCCAGCTGGACATGATGGAGGCCGTCGACAAGGCCGATTCGGCCAACTACGAGCTGAACGACATTCTCTTCCCTTCCGGCTGGACGCTCCTCAACTTCGTCATGGATGCCCGGACCGGCCTGGGCCGCTTCCGTGACTTCCGGATCTCCAACTACCAGCTGATGATGAAGCTCATCAAGCTGTGCGCCGACCACACGATCGAAGAGATCCTTCAGGACCCCGACGTGGCGGAGCGAGTCGAGCTTTATCGCGAACACGAGGGACCCTTCAAGGAGCAGCTCAAACGCTGTACGCTTGCCGATGGCAAGGTGCTGGTGGTCGATCTGCGGGAGGAAGACGTGATCTTTGCCGGAAACCGTTTCATGATCTATGCCATGTATCCCGACACGTTCATGTCCATCCACGTACTGTGGGGAAAACAACGCCAGAACACTGTCTTCGCGATGGGCAAGTCGATCATCGATCGCAGTTCGCGAACCAACGTCGGCACACTGATGCTCGAGTACGGCGGCGGTGGCCACCGGGCAGCCGGCACCTGCCAGGTGCCCCACGACGAGGCCGATCGGGTGCTGGCGGCCTTGGTCTACCGGGTGAACGCCAACGGCTGAGCCGAGATTACGGGAGAAATTCGTGACCGCCGCAACGTCGGGTAAGTTGTGATGGACATGAAACTTCCCGATCGGTTGCTTCCGGAATTCGTGAAGCCGCCTCTGTACAGGATCTACGCTGCCCGGCTGACCCAGAAGCTCGATCCCGATCGCCTGCCCGGACACATCGGTGTGATTCTCGATGGTCACCGGCGCTATGCGCGGGCTGAGGGGTACGAGGACTTCTCGCAGTCGTATCGAGCCGGCATGCGCAAGTTCGAGACATTCCTGGAATGGTCTGCCGACCTGGGCCTAGAGGCGATCACCGCCTGGGTCCTGTCAACGGAGAACCTCAGCCGGCCACCAGACGAGCTCGAGCCCTATTTCGAGGTGCTGATCGACCTCTTCGAACGGCTGCCTTCGACAGCCGGACGGCATGGCTACTCGGTCAGATTCATCGGGAGCCTCGACCTGCTTCCCGCTGATCTGACGACTGCGGCCAAGAAGCTCACAGAGCGAACCGCCGGCGGCCATCGGGTACTCAATATCGCGATGGGCTACGGCGGCCGCCAGGAGATCGTCGATGCAGTGGCCGAGCTGGTCGAATCGCTCCACAACGAGGGGGTGGCGGCCTCGGAGATGTCGGAGCGCATTTCGGCTGCAGCCATCGGCCGCCATCTGTATGCCCCGGATGTCCCCGACCCCGATCTGGTGATTCGCACCAGTGGAGAATCGCGGTTGTCGGGCTTCCTCCTCTGGCAGAGCGCCTACTCGGAGTTCAGCTTCGTCGACGTGTTCTGGCCCGCCTTTCGACGCGTCGACTTTCTTCGCGCGATGCGCGATTACGCGATGAGCGAGCGGCGTTTCGGCAAGTAGAAGAATGCTTGCTCATGCGCCCCGCGGGGCGCCAAGTCGAGATCCCGAAGGGCTGTCGTGACCCGTACGCGGCGGCTGTGGTCTGAGAGTTATTGGCGGTACATCTGCACGCAGCAGGGACCGCAATGATCGTTTTCGGAAACCTTCAGCGAGCGCTCACCCAACCCTTCGGGGACTTCACCGCGACATCGACGCTCTGAGGGCGCTTGCTGTTCGTGGCATTGACGTTCGGCCACAAAGGCGGTAGCTCTCCGACGCGACTACCGCCTTCGTAGACCACTTCCAGCGTGCGGTTGTTCCAACCACCAAAGCGTGTAGCCGCCGTAATAACAAATGAAAGATGGCCACCTT
>JBFIPU010000024.1:0-29172 GCA_041609995.1 Acidimicrobiia bacterium | reverse complement strand
TTTCCATAGCGTCTGGCGAGGCGAGGCGGCATACGAGCGCATGAGCTCGGTTGCCGTCGGTTCGGGAGAGCGCAGTCCCCGCAGTGTGTTGATCGCAACCGGGAAGAACGTGATGTAGGCCGCGATGATGGCGACCCGCCACAGCTGGCCCAGCCCGAGCTTGTTGCCCCACACCACAACCATGGGCGCGATCGCCAGAATCGGCACCGTCTGCGAGGCAACCACATAGGGCATGAAGGCCTGTTCGGCGAGGCGGGAACGGACGAACCAGACGCCGATGCCAAACCCGAGCAGCGCACCGATTGCGAATCCGACCACTGCCTCACGCAAGGTGAACAGAGACGCCTTCAGCAGCAGCAACAGCAGCAATTCGCCGCCGCGGCGCGCCGGTCGGAACAAGCTGCCGACGCTGTCCCACACATGCGGCATGACCTGATTGTTGGGGCGAATCGGCCATTCCCATCCCATGGCCGTCCAGACGAGCTTGTAGAGCTCCCAGCCCGCCACGAGCGCCCCCAGGATCGCCAGAAACCAAAGGACCGTGCGCAGCCGGGCCGCACGTGGGTTGGGTGGATCGACCGCGGCGACCATGACTGCACATTACATAGTCGGCCCCAAACGCGAACCCAGGGTTCTAGGTAGCGGAAACCGCCGCCTAGAACCCTGGGTTGGCGAGTTCGCCGTTGGGAAGAGGGATCTGCCGGGCCCGGGTTGCGCAGACGAGCTGCGCAGCCCCCCTACCCGGACCCGGCCCGGAATTCAATCACCTGCCGGCCGCTGCCAGCACACCCCTGCGGGTGGTTTTGGTCGGGTTTGAAGGACAGGGAGCGGTGGGTAAGAACGAGGCATGGCTGATGAAGCGGGACCATTGCAGGTAGCGGTGATCAACGACTACCAGGTGATCGTCGCCGGCGTGGCCCGGATGCTGGCTCCTTTCCCGGACCGGGTCGAAGTGGCCGAACTCGACACCAATACCCCGCCCCGTCGGCGGGTACACGTGGCCCTGTTGGACACATTCGCCGCCGGCCACACCGTTGCCTCCGATGTCACCGCCCTCGAGCAGAGCGGCCGCGCCGAACGTGTGGTCGCCTACACCTGGGTGACCGATGCAACAGCCATCAATCGAGCAATGTCGGCGGGCGCCGCCGGCTACCTACCCAAGTCCTTGGCCGCCGACGACCTCGTGGACGCAATAGAGCGAATCGCGACCGGCGAGACGTTGGTGTGGCCCGCCCGCGGCAAACACCGCGGCCCGGCCGAGTGGCCCGGCCGCCAGTTCGGCCTCACGGAGCGGGAATCAGAGATCATGGCCTTGATCACGCAGGGCAAAACCAACGTCGAGATCAAAGACGCGCTGTTCCTATCGATCAACACCATCAAGTCCTACGTCCGGTCCGCCTACCGCAAGGTGGGGGTGAGCACCCGCGTGGAAGCGGTGCTGTGGGGCGTCGAACACGGGTTCCTTCCGCAACAATCCTCGATTCCGGCCGGTCGCCAGGGGTACTTCGCTCTCGGGCGGGCTGGGCCGACCGACCCTAATTCGGGAGCGTAGAGCCGCGATCGACCGATTTCGACAACAAGAGCGCGAACTTCTGGATACCCTGATGTCCGGAGAACACGGGTCTGGGAAATGGGGCTGGGCGGAGTGCACACGGTTCGACGATTGGTGGTGTCCCTGGGTATGGCAGCTTCGCTGCTGGGCGTCGCTGCGGCGGCCGCCACCGATGAGCTGCCTGGCGACCAGTGGGTGGGCCACGACCCCACGACCGGCATTTGGACGATGCCGGACGGGCGTTCCTTCTATTACGGGGATCCGTCCGATCAGCCCATCATGTGCGACTGGGACGGCGACGGTCTCGACACCGTCGGGCTGTACCGCTCGCGCACCGGCTTCCTGCATCTTCGCAACAGCAACGACCAGGGGTTCTCCGACATCCAGATCTACTACGGCGTCCCCGAGGACCTCCCGGTGTGCGGGGACTGGAACGGTGACGGAGTAGACACCATTGGCATCTACCGCCCGTCGGAGAGCCGCTTCTATCTGCGCAACTCCAACACACAAGGGTTCGCCGATCTCGACTTCGCCTTCCTGCACGGAGCCGGCACCCCGGTCGCCGGAGACTGGGATGGTGATGGGATCGACACGGTCGGGCTCCACAACGCCACGACAGGGGCGATTGCTCTTGCCGACGGCAACACACCTCTCCTGGCCGGCATCGAATTCTTCGGTGAGGCGGGCGATACGCTGCTGGCCGGCGACTGGAACGGCGACGGGCTCGACATGTTCGGCGTCATCCGGGGCGACCTGGCCTTGCTGGACTCCCCGGCCGGGGTGATCTCGGTAGCGGCCGGTGTATCGGGGAACCCCGTGGCCGCTCGAGTTAACGGGTCGGGGCCCAACGCCTCGATCATCTCCCCTGACAACGGCACTACGGTGCTGCAAGGTGACTCGGTGGCGGTTGAGGGCATGGCAGATGCGACCCGGCCGGTTTCCCTCTCATGGCATGCCCAGGGACCCGACGGCTCCTTCCTCACCCGCAGCGGCCCCTCGGCTCAGATCGGGCCCTTACACGCCACCGGCACCTGGACCATTCACCTCGAAGCCACCGACGACAACGGGGTGCAAGATCCCACCCCGGCGATGGTCGAGGTGCTGGTGCAGTCGGCGCCGCCTCCGCTGATCACCGCGGTGGAGCCGGCCGACGGAACCCGGACACGGATCGGCAACTCCCTCGACCTCACCGCAACAGCCACCGGGGCCGAGCCTCTCACGTACGTCTGGACCTTTGGCGGCAGCTCGATCCCCCCGATCACCGGCCGGGACCCCGAAGCCTTTTACCCGACCCAGGTCGAAACCATCGACATCACCCTGTCGGTCATCGACCGCTACGGCCGCTCGAGCGCCACCAGCATCGAGGTCGAGGTGGCTGCCAACGCGCCACCCGACGGAACCATCGAATCACCGGCCGGTCCGGTCGCGATCCCGCTCAGCTCGCCGCTGGCCTTCACCGGCTCGGCTTTCGACCCTGACGGAGACGCCGTGCAATATCTGTGGACATTCGGAGGCGGGGCTTCCGACGTGGTCGGCCGGGAGACCGGCGACATCTACTTCGCCACTCCCGGGACCTACACGGTGACCCTGCACGTCATCGACGAGCTGGGGCTGGGCGACCCCGCACCGGCCACGCTGGATGTCACCGTCGTCGAGCCGAACGAGATTCTCATCAATGCGGGCGAGGACATCCAGTCGGTCATCGATGCCAACCCCGGGCCCAACACCTTCATCCTCGGACCGGGTATCCACCGCGGCCAGTCGGTGCGCCTGTATGACTACCAGACCCTCACCGGGATCGAGGGCGCCATCCTGTCCGGGGCCGAGGTGTTGTCCGACTGGCAGTACGACGAGGTCAACGACGCCTGGTATGTCGAAGGCCAGACCCAGCAGGGGCGGGTCACCGTCGCCTGGGTTCCCTCCGGCCCCGTCTGCCGGGCAACCAATCCGCGCTGCCGCTACCCCGAGGATCTCTTCATCGACGGCCAGATCCAACGACACGTGGAGTGGATGGGAGACCTGGCCGACGGAACCTGGTGGTTCGACTACGACAACGACCGGATCTGGGTGAAATACGATCCGCGCAGCAAGTTCGTCGAGACGAGCGTGGTACCCCAGGGTGTCTACGGAGGAGCCGACCACGTCACCGTCCGCAACTTGATCGTGGAGAAATTCGCCACCCCCACCCAGATCGGAGCGGTCGACTCACGACTCTACGGGAGCGGCAGTGGTCCAGACGGGACGAACTGGACCGTCGACAACGTCGAGGCCCGCTTCAACCACGGCACCGGGATCTTCGTCACCGACGGCGGTCGCATCATCAACAGCAACGCCCACCACAACGGACAGCAGGGCTTCTCGGCCCGGGGATACGGAGTGGTCGTCGAGAACAGCCAGCTGTCGCACAACAACACGGCGGGCTACCACTGGGATTTCGAGGCCGGGGGAGGCAAGTACTACCGCACGTACGACATGGTGTTCCGTAACAACTGGGTGCACGACAACTACGGCAGCGGGGTGTGGTTCGACATCGCCAACTTCAACGCCCTGATCGAAGACAACACCGTCGAGAACAACGACTTCGACGGGATCTTCTACGAGGTGAGCTACGGGGCGGTCATTCGCAACAACCTCGTGCTCGGCAACGGCTTCGAAGACCACCGGGGCGTGTGGCTGTGGGGCGCCGGGATCATCGTCGCCTCCAGCAGCGACGTCGAGATCTACGGCAACGAGGTGCGCAACAACTGGAACGCCATCACGGCGGTCGAACAACAGCGGGGCACCTGGGAGGGCAACCCGCGCCACGTGACGAACCTGTGGGTCCACGACAACCTGATCGCAATGGACGCGTCCCTGATCACCCACGACTATCAGTACGACTTCGCCGCCAACGGCTACACGGGGTTGGGGGTCGACTACGGGGACACGAGCTTCTACACGAGCCGTGGCAACCGGTTCGAGTCCAATGATTATGAGATCCCCAGCGGAGCGGCCCTTTTCCACTGGATGGGCGTGCCCGCACAGTGGGAGGCCTGGCAGGGATACGGCCAGGATCTGGACGGCTCCCTCACCTACAACGGGGTCTACACGCCGTAGCGTCCCCGGCTCGCAACGTCCGGTCGCGATCGGACCGAGACGGCGAGTTTCTGGCCAGGCTGGATACCCCAGGTCACGCACGTTCTCATGACATCCGACAGCGGCATCGTCCGCCGGGGGGCGATTCGAGTGGTCGTCAAGCCCGTAATCCGATCGCAGGATCCTCTCGTCCGCCCCACGGCAGCCGAGAAGATCAACCGGTAGCGGTCCGGGCTCCGCCGATCGTTTTGACTGGCTTGACTCGATGGTCGGGGGTACGGGCGGTCATCAAAAGTCGGCCGGTACGGACGCCGAAGATGGGCGCGGGTTCTACTCGCCGTACCGCCGGGAAGGCTGCACCAGCGCTTCGAACTCGGCCAATACCTCGCCCGGCTCGGCGTGCCGGCCGGTCTCGGCCTTCGAATAGATCACCGTGTCATCCACCTTCACGTCGAAGATCCCCTTGTCGCCCATGATGAAGGTCAACTCCGAGATGAGGTGCTGGTAGTTCGTGATGAGATCGTTGGCGGCGCTCACGGCGCGCTCCGAATAGTCTCAGGGTACGCAGTAGGCGATGGATACACGGTGGGTAGTCATGCCGTGACTATACCGAACGTCTCCTGCCAAGTTGGGTCGAAAGTCCTAGTGACGTGGGCGTTTTCGCTGATTGAATTGGCCCAAGGCGCCAGGCGGGCGCTTCGGGCATTCGGAGTAGTCATGCGGCCGGCACGGGCGGTCACTCGGTTGATCAGAGGATGGTGGCGCCCGAGCGCGCCCGGCCAGCCGGCCGATGACAGCCGGGCTGAACCCAGCCCGAGAACCCGAGCCTGCACCCGATACCGCGCTCTGGCGGGGCTCTTCGTCGTCCTCGGCATCGGCTGGGGATACCCCTCGCCGGCCGCCACAGCCACCCAGCCCGTCGATGATGTGGGGATGTGGAACCCGGCAAGCGGGGAATGGCACCTGCGCGACACGGCCGAGGACGTGAATTCGTTCTTTTTCGGCAACCCGGGCGACGTTCCCTTGATGGGAGACTGGGATTGCAACGGATCCGACACCGTTGGCATGTTCCGGCCCACCAACGGGTTCGTGTACCTGAGCAACGCCAACGCCCTCGGAACGGCCGATACCACCTTCTTTTACGGACAGCGGGGTGACGTCGCTCTCGTCGGCGACTGGGACGGCGACGGATGCGACTCGATCGGGATCTACCGCCGTGGCCGGGTGCTGCTCCGCAACGCGCTCGACACCGGGCCGGCCGATATCGACTTCTACTTCGGGCGCCCGGGAGATCAACCATTCGTCGGCGACTTCGACGGGGATGGGGCCTCCGGCATCGGTCTGTACCGGGAGTCTTCGGGCCTGGTCTACTTTCGAAACGAGCTCGCCACCGGGCCCGCCGAGCAGCAGTTCTTCTTCGGAGAGCCGGCCGATCGGGTGATAGCCGGCGATTGGGACGGTGACGGCGCCGATACGATCGGCATCTACCGGCCTGGCGACGGTCGGTTCTATCTCTCCAACGCCAACAAGCAACAGCCAGCCGACGTGATCATCGAATTCGGCTCGGCGTCGTGGCTGCCTGTCGTGGGAGTCTTCGTCGCCCCAGTCCAGCCGCCTCCACCCCCACCACCGCCGCCGCCTCCGCCCCCGCCGACGTATGACGGCCCGATCCTGTTCCGGATCAACGTGGGTGGTCCGGCTCTCTTGGCATTGGATGACGGGCCCGGGTGGGCGGCCGACACGACTGCCGCCCCCTCGGTGTACACCAACGCGGCTGCGGCCGCCAGCAGCGCCTCCCGGCGCGGCGTGACCGCGGTGGATGGAACGGTCGGCCCATCGGTGCCTGCCGCCGTGTTCGCCACGGAGCGGTGGGACAGTCCTGCAGGCGACGAGATGATCTGGCGCCTCCCGGTGGCAGCAGGCACCCTCGTCCAGGTGAACCTCTATTTCGCCTCCGGCTCGGACCTCGCAACTGAGCCAGGTCAACGCGTTTTCCACATCCACGGTGATGACGGGATGATCACCCGCGAGTTCGATCTGGTGTCGTCCGCCGGTCACCGCGTAGGTACCCGGCGCACCTACCTGGCGTATGCCGACGAAACCGGTATCGACATCTGGTTTCAGCACATCAGCAACGACCCGCAGCTGAACGGCATCGAGGTCATCCAACACGAAGGAACGTCCCTCCCGACGCCGACGCCCGGTCCTGCCGTCGAACGCGGCGACTTCCTCCGCTACACGCTCGACCAGACGGCGCGATTCGGTCCGCCCGAGCCGTGGACACTCGACCTCGGCCCCGGGGTGTGGGCCGCCCGCCCGGGAGCGGGGTTTGCATTGGTGGAGAACCTGACAGTTCGAGGCCAGGGGGCCGCCACGACCTTGACCGGCGCCGACGGCCCGGACCCCGTGGTGGTGGGCGCCGAGGGAGCCGGTCTCGAACATCTGGGCATCAAGGCGTTCAGCTCGGATGCGAAAGCGCTGGGCATCCTGAACGATGGCGTGACCGCCCGGTACTCGGACCTGGTGATCGAAGCCGGTGGCGCCGGAGCCGTCGCCGTCACCAACATCGGTGGTCAGTCCACGTTTCGCAACGTGGCCGTCGCCGTCAACGCCATCAACGGGCACCCGGCGGTGACCAACATCGGGGGTGCTCCCCGCTTCGAAGGTGTCTCGATCGTCACGTCCTCGTCGGCAGGAGCCACCGGCATCGAAAACGCGCGGGCGGCCCCGGTATTGGCGAACGTCGCGATCGAGGCCTGGGCCCCGGTCGGCTCGGTTCGGGGCGTGGTCGCTGTCGATGGATCAACCGTGAGCGCCTCTCAACTCTCGGTTGTCACATCGACCGCCGGGGGTGGCCCCCCGTCCGGTGACTTCATCGCCGTCTACTCGGTCGCCAGTTCGGGAACATACGAAGACCTCACCGTCCATGGCCACGGCGGCTATCTCACCGAGATCGGGGTCTCGATCATCGGGGGTCGTCTCGAAATGAGCAACCCGGTGTTCGAGGTCGACGGATCTCATGGGCGGGCAGTCGGTGTGTTCGCCCAATCCGGTATCGCCGCCATTTCTGACGGAACCATCACCGTTTCAGGAGACGGGGTCGGAATCGACGGCCAGGGGTCCCAGATCATTGCGTCAGACACGGCGATCGGGACGGGAGCGGGAACGTCCAGGAGCTCCACCGGCGTGCGCGTGACGAACGGCAGCCTCGTGGCAGCGGACCTCTCGGTGGATGCGGCAGGCACGTCGAGCGCGCTGGCGATACAACTGGAGAACGCTCTCGGCTCCGTTGACGGCGGCGATTACCGGGCGACAGCTTCGACGGCGGCCCAGGGATTCACCGTGAACGCCGGGCGCCTCAGAGCTGACGGGGCGACGGTCACTGCCTCGTCGATCAACCCCAGGGCAGTGGTCGTCACCGGCGGGGAGCTGACGATCAACGCTTCTACGATCTCTGCCATCGGCGGGGCGGAGGGAACCGTCGTCCAAAACCTGGGATCGGTGGTGACGGTCACCGACTCGGTCATGACGGCGGATGCAGCCGGCGGCACGGCCACGGCCATCGAGAATCTGGCACCGGATCTCATCCCGGGCCAGCCGGCCCCGGGCGAAACGCGCGTCACCGGCTCCACGATCATGGCGGCCACACACATCGTGCTCAACCTGCCAGGACTGGCGACCTGGTTGGAGGATTCGGCTCTCGAGGGGGGAACGATCGTCGACCCGCTCGGGGCGGTCGTTTGTCTCAACGTCACCGACGAGAACGGCGACGAATACATGGACAGCTGTCCGCCCAACGACGCTGCGGGCACAAACGTGCCGCAGCCGACCCCCTAGCCGGTTCAGTCGATCGTGACGCCCACCGGTTCGTAGCGCATGACGCGGGCGACAGTCCGGTCATAGCTCGTCTGCAGGACCGTGCGGAGATTCGGCGCGATCGAGTCTGCGGCCAGGTAATCGGAGACGGGGAGAACGAGGTGACCGTCTGCCTGAACATACAGCGGCGTCGCCGTGAGGGCCTCGCTCCGAAAAACGCCGTCAGGTCCCTCGGTGACCGTCACCTCGACCAGCAGCCCGTCGTCCACCCCCACCCGGGAACTGCTCGTCCGCTGGTTCGAGATGAGGTTCCCGAGGCCGAAGACGACATACTCACCCCCGATGCGGTCGATCGGCTGCACCACGTGAGCGTGGTGACCCAGGATGAGGTCGATGTGGGGATCGGCCAGCAAAGACTCCGCCAGCGACCGCTGAAAACTCGATTCGACTGCCTGGTACTCGTTCCCCCAGTGCATCGACAGGATCACAAACTCGGCTCCCTGCTCCCGGGCCCAGGCGGCATCGGCGATGATGGCGGCCTCGTCGATCACATTGACCGTGTACTCCTTCCCACTCGGAACCCGTAGGCCATTGAGTCCATAGGTGTAGGACAGGTGGCCGACCAAAACCCCGTCGATCTCATAGAGGGCCGGCACATCCTCCTCCGGACCCCGGGCGCTGCCGGTGTGGGCCAGCCCGGCGCTGTCGAGGACGCCCAGCGTCACGACCGCCCCATCGACCCCTTTGTCGATCGTGTGGTTCGAGGCGGTCGAACACGTGTCGTAGCCGACAGCTGAAACCGCATCCGCGACTTCGCGCGGCGCCCGGAACGAGGGGTAAGAGCTGATCCGGCTGTTGTCAGCCGACAGCGGCACCTCCAGGTGGCAGATGGCCAGGTCGGCGGCCTCGATGCGCGACCTGAGCGGCTCGAACATCGGTTGGAAGTCGTAACCGCTGCCCCCGGCGTACGCTCGGGCCGATTCCCACACGGCCGAATGGATGAGGATGTCGCCGGTCGCCGCGATCGTGAAACTCCGGGGCGCGGGCGGCTCGGGTGGTGGGGGTTGCCTCCCGAACGTCCCCGCCACCGGGACGTAGTCGGGGTCGCCGACCTCGAATTGCTCATCGGCGAAACCGAGGCTGTTCTCGTTGCGGAGGTAGAACACGCCGTCCCCCGGGCGCATCACGGCGACCGTGTCTATGCCGTCGCCGTTCCAGTCACCGGCAACCAGCCGGTCATCTGGGATTCCGTAGTAGAACTCCGCATCGGCAAACCCGATGCTGTGCGAAAAACGCATGTAGACGAATCCACTCGACTCCCGGTGAAGCCCGAGTTCGTCGATGCCATCCTCGTCGAAGTCTCCGACGAAAGGCTTGTCCCCCGGAATCCCGAAGTAGTACGAGAACTCGGGACCGGCGCCGAGTTCGTTGGAGATGTGCACCAGCCCCGACACCCGTTGGTAGGTGGCGAGCGTGTCGCAACCGTCCCCGTCGAAGTCTCCCGCCAGGATGACGTCATCCCACCGTCCCCAGAATGGAGAGGGTTCTGCCAGTCCGTCCTCGGCGTTGCGCACGTAGACGTGGCCGTCGCTCGTGCGATACATGGCGGCGGTGTCGAAGCCGTCGCAATCCCAGTCCCCAACCAGCGGAATGTCTCCCCGTTCACCGAAATAGAAGGCCTCCGCACCATTTCGGGTCTGAACCTCCCAACGGTTGGTATCCGGATCGACGAAACCCGGCGTGTCGGCCGTCGAGGCCGCGGTCAACCCGGACAGGGCAAGGCCCAGGACCAATCCGACCGCGGCGCGCATGCCGCAAGGTTATCGCGAGGTGAAACGGGAACCCGTTTAGACGGTTCCAACGTCTGACGAGAACCCGGTGTGGCATGTGCCCACCTGGGGGTTGACCCGGGGTTCATCCCGATGTTCCCCGGTCCTGGAATGGGTGGGCAAAGCTGGTGGGCCGGGTATCCGGTGCTCTTGCCCATCCGTTCCGGGAACCTCAGACAACAGGTCGTCGAGGGCGAGAACGCATAAGCTCCGGGAGATGAGCGCCCCCGACCAGCAGGCTCAGAACGACGCTCCGCACCGGGCAGCCGTCCTCGTCTCGAGCGACGGAGTGATCGCCGGCACGCGGGAGGATCGATCAGGTGACGTGGCCCAGGAAATCCTCACCGCGGCCGGGTTCGAGGTCGTCGACCGACGGGTGGTACCGGACGAGATCGACCAAATCGCCTCCGCCCTCAGGGACCTGTGCGAGGCCGCCCGCCTCGTCGTCACCAGCGGGGGCACCGGATTCGGCCCCCGGGACGTCACGCCTGAGGCCACCCTGCAGGTGATCGAAAAGAGGGCCGAAGGGCTCGAGCACCTCATGCGCTCCGCCGGCCTCGAGGCGACCAAGTCGGCTGCCCTGTCACGGGCGGTCGCCGGATCGGTCGGCACCACCCTCGTCGTCAACTGCCCCGGCAGCTCGAGGGCCGTTGCCGAAAGCCTGGCCGCCATTCTCGACTTGATCCCCCACATCCTCGACCTGCTCGCAGGAAACACCCGGCATTGATCGGTCCGGCCCACCCCGACTGATAGATTCGGTGCGTGGAAACGCTGGTCATCGAGGACGCGGGGGTCACCGCCGATGAGGTGATCGACGTCGCCCGGCGACACCGGCCGGTATCTCTCGGTCCCAGAGCCTTGGCTGCACTCGAACGCGGGTCGCGCCTCATCGCCGAATTCGTCGACAGCGACGAGCCCGTCTACGGGGTGACCACCGGGTTCGGGGCTCTCGCCAATACCATCATTCCGCCTGAACGCAGCGCCGAGCTCCAGGTCAACCTGCTTCGTTCCCACGCGGCCGGGATGGGTGATGAGGTCGACACCGAGGTCATCCGGGCGATGATGTTGCTCCGGGCTCGCAGCCTCGCCATGGGCTACTCGGGCGCCCGAGCCGAAGTGGCCGAGGCGATTCTGGCCCTCCTCAACGCCGGGCTGACTCCCGTCGTCCGGGAGTACGGGTCGCTCGGCGCCAGCGGCGACCTGGCCCCGCTCGCCTCGGCCGCTCTCCCATTGATAGGGGAAGGCTCGGTGCGGGGGCGCGACGGTGTTCTGCATGAAGCGTCCGAAGCGCTGGCCGCGGCCGGCTTGTCGGCCCTCGAGCTGACCGCCAAGGAGGGGCTGGCCCTGATCAACGGCACCGACGGCATGCTGGGAATGCTCGTGCTGGCCCTGGCCGACCTCAGCCACCTGGCGACGGTGGCCGACGTCGCAGGAGCCATCTCCACCGAGGCGCTCATGGGAACCGATCGTGCGTTTGCCGCAGACCTCATCGCCCTGCGGCCACAGCTGGGACAGGCCGCCAGCGCCGAGAATCTTCGCCGGCTCCTGGCAGAATCCGATATCGTCGCCAGCCACCGCCACGGCGACGACCGGGTCCAGGACGCCTATTCGATCCGCTGCACCCCGCAGGTGCACGGAGCGCTGCGGGACGCCATCGCCCATGCGTCGTCCATTGCCGATCGGGAATTGGTGGCCTTCATCGACAATCCGGTCGTGCTGGCGGAGGAAGGCCGGGTCGAATCTTGCGGCAACTTCCACGGGGCACCCCTGGCCCAGGCCGCCGACTTTCTCGCGATCGCGGCCGCCGACATCGGTGCGTTGTCGGAGCGTCGCACCGACCGCATGCTCGACCCGAAACGTTCCTACGGCCTGCCCCCGTTTCTCACCGACGACGCCGGCGTCAACTCCGGCCTCATGATCGCCCAGTACACCCAGGCGGCCATGGTCACCGAGACCCGACGGCTGGCTGTGCCGGCGAGCGTCGACACGATCCCCACGAGCGCCATGCAAGAAGACCACGTGTCGCTCGGCTGGGGCGCCTGCCGCAAGCTGCGGGCGGCGACGGCCAATCTCACCCGGATCCTCGCCATCGAGCTGGCGTGCGGTGCACGGGCACTCGAGTTCCGCTCCCCCCTGCAGCCGGCTGCCGCGACGGCAGCAGTGGCAGCAGCGGTGAGGCGGGTGACGGGACCCGCCGGACCCGACACGTGGCTGAGCCCGCGCCTGGAAGCCGTGGCCGACGAAATCAAGGCCGGGGTGATACTGGAGACCGTGGCGGCCGAGATCGGAGAACTCTTGTGAGCGGTCCCCGGCCCGTGCGCGCCCCGCGGGGCACAGAACTCAGCTGTCGGGCATGGCCGCAAGAGGCCGCTTTGCGCATGCTCATGAACAATCTCGATCCGGACGTCGCCGAGCGCCCGGACGACCTGGTGGTTTACGGCGGTACGGGCAGGGCGGCGCGCTCATGGGATGCCTTCGACGCCATGGTGAAGACGCTCCGCCGGCTCGAAAACGACGAGACAATGCTCGTGCAGTCGGGCAAGCCGGTAGGCGTGTTTCGTACCCACGAGTGGGCGCCGCGGGTCCTCATCGCCAATTCCAACCTGGTTCCCGAATGGGGGACGTGGGAGGAGTTCCGCCGTCTGGAGGCCATCGGCCTCACCATGTACGGACAGATGACCGCCGGCTCCTGGATCTACATCGGCACCCAGGGGATCCTGCAGGGCACATATGAGTGCTTTGCAGAGATCGGCCGCCGTCGCTTCAACGGTTCCCTGGCAGGGACCATCACGCTGACGGCTGGACTCGGGGGCATGGGGGGCGCCCAGCCGCTGGCGGTGACCATGAACGATGGGGTGGCCCTGGTCGTCGAGGTGGATCCGAACCGGGTGCAGAGACGGCTGGAGACCCGCTACCTCGATGAGGTGGCCGACAGCATCGACGACGCCATCGCCCGTTGTGTGACGGCCCGCGACGACCGACGACCTCTTTCCGTCGGTCTCGTCGGCAACGCCGCCGAGATCCTGCCTCGACTGCTCGATCTCGACTTCCCGGCCGATGTGGTCACCGACCAGACCAGCGCCCACGACCCGTTGACGTATGTGCCGGTCGACCTCACACCTGAGGCGCTCTCCCAGATGGCGACGACCGATGCCGACCAGCTCATCCGCCGCGCCCGCGAATCCATGGCCCGCCATTGCGAGGCGATGGTGGGGTTCATGGACCGCGGCGCCGAGGTCTTCGACTACGGAAACAGCCTGCGCATCGAGGCGAAGCTGGGCGGGTTCGAGCGCGCCTTCGACTATCCGGGATTCTTGCCCGCCTACATCCGGCCGCTGTTCTGTGAGGGTAAAGGGCCGTTCCGCTGGGTGGCCCTGTCGGGCGACCCGGCCGACATCGCCGCCACCGACCGCGCCGTACTCGAGGAATTCCCACACGATGCGGCTCTGGCGCGCTGGATCAGGCTGGCCTCCGAACAGGTGGCCTTCCAGGGCCTGCCGGCCCGTATCTGCTGGTTGGGGTATGGCGAGCGCGCCCGGCTCGGTTTGCGCTTCAACGAGATGGTGCGCTCGGGCGAGGTGAGCGCGCCCATCGTGATCGGACGCGACCACCTCGACTCGGGGTCGGTCGCCTCTCCCTACCGGGAGACCGAAGACATGGCCGATGGTTCCGATGCGATCGCCGACTGGCCGTTGCTGAACGCTCTGGTCAACACCAGCAGCGGCGCCTCCTGGATCTCGATCCACCATGGCGGTGGTGTGGGGATCGGCCGTTCGATCCACGCCGGCATGGTGTGCCTGGCGGACGGAACAGACCTGGCGGCCCAGAAGTTGGAACGGGTACTGACGGCCGACCCCGGTACCGGGGTGATCCGCCACGCCGACGCCGGGTACGAGCGGGCGATCGAGGTGGCGGCCGAACGCGGGGTTCGCATCCCCATGATCGACGATCTGTGAGCGTTCTTCCCATCCGCCGGGTCGGCGACCCGATCCTCCGGTCGCCCACTCGCAAGGTGAACCGAGCCGAATTGGCCACGCCGGCGGTTCAGCAACTGATCGACGACATGATCGATACGATGCGCCGCGCCGATGGGGCAGGGATTGCCGCCAACCAGGTCGGGTCCGACCTCCGCATCGCCGTGGCCGAGGTGGGCGATAACCCCCGTTACCCGTACAAGCCACCGATCCCGCTCACCGTGTTCGTCAACCCCGTTCTCGAAGCAGTCGACGAGGAAACCGTGGAGATCAACGAGGGTTGCCTCTCGGTTCCCAACCTGCGCGGCAACCTGCATCGTCACGTGCAGGTGCGCGTGCGCTATTGGGACCGGGACGGGAACCCCCGCGACGAGATCAAGCGCGGTCTCACTGCCGGCACGTTCCAGCATGAGTGTGACCATCTCGACGGAGGCCTGTTCCTCGACCGGGTCGCCGATCCCACGACCTTCACGACCTGGGAGGAGTTCGAGACACACCACCGGGCCGCATTCGTCGACCGCATCACGGCGTTCGTGAAGCGGGTGGGTTCGTGACGACGTTCTGGTGCGAACACGCCTGGCTGGGGGGCGATGCGACAGAAGACGGTGTACGGCTCAGCGTGGACTCCGGCGTGATCGTGGCCGTCGAATCCGGTGTGGCACCGGATCCATCGATGGTGGTGCTGCGCGGCCTGACGCTCCCCGGTCTGGCCAATGCCCACAGCCACGCCTTCCACCGGGCGCTGCGATCCCGGGCGGAACGGGACGAGGGCACCTTCTGGACGTGGCGCCAGGACATGTACGAGGTGGCCGCCGACCTCACGCCGGACAGCTATTTTCGATTGGCCCGGGCGGTCTACGGTGAGATGGCCCTCGCCGGCATCACAACGGTAGGTGAGTTTCACTACCTCCACCACCAGGCGGGCGGGACCCGCTATGACGACCCCAACGCCATGGCCGCGGCCTTGTTCGCCGCCGCGGGCGAGGCCGGGATCAGGATCACCCTCCTCGACGCGTGCTATCTCTCCGGAGGTTTTGGGGTTCCCCTGTCTCCGGTGCAAGAGCGCTTCTCGGATGGGAGCGCTGCCGCCTGGGCGGAGCGCATCGATCAGCTGCGGCCCCCGGCTCATGGCCGGGTCGGGACAGCGGTTCACTCGGTTCGGGCTGTCGATCCCGAGGCCATCGCCGAGGTGGCATCGGTGGCGGGTCGCCGGCCGCTGCACGCCCATGTGTCCGAACAACCCGGCGAGAACCGGGAGGCGATCGAGGCCTACGCCCGGACGCCGATGGCGACGCTGGCGGCCGCCGGTGCCCTGGAGCACAATTTCACGGCCGTCCACGCCACCCACGCGAGCCCCGACGACATCCGCCTCCTCGCCAGCTCAGAGAGCTCGGCCTGCCTGTGCCCGACCACGGAACGGGATCTGGCCGACGGCATCGGACCGTCTGCCGCCCTTCGCGACGCCGGAGTGCCGCTCACCCTCGGCAGCGACGCCCACGTCGTGATCGACCTGTTCGAGGAGGCCCGGGCTGTCGAACTCAACCACCGGCTCGCCACCGGCGTCCGGGGAACCCACGGTGCGGGCGCGCTCCTGCGGGCGGCCACCGTCAACGGTCAGCGAAGCCTGGGTTGGAACGAATGCGAGGGCCTGGCGCCGGGCGAATCAGCCGACTTCATCACGCTGGGGTTCGACTCGGTGCGTCTGGCCGGGACCCCACGGCGCTACCTGCTCGAAGCCGCCGTCTTCGCGGCCACGGCCGCCGATGTGCGTGACGTCGTGGTCGCCGGCGAGACCATTGTCGCCGACGGACGTCATATCCGGTTCGACGTTGCCCGGGCCCTGGCCGACTCGCTGGCATCGCTGTGAGCACGGTCATCGACAACATCGGGCTCCTGGTCACCAACCGGCCTGAGGGAGAGATGGCCGACGCCTGGCTCGTGTTCGACGGAGAGCACGTGGTGGAGACGGGAACCGGGCCGACACCCCCGGCAGACTCGCTCATCGACGGCGGCGGCGGTTGTGTGATCCCGGGTTTCGTCGACAGCCACACCCATTTGGTGTTTGCCGGCGACCGGGCGGCCGAGTTCGCTCGTCGTATGTCGGGCCTCCCGTATCAGGCCGGAGGAATCCGAACGACGGTGAACGCCACCCGGCAGGCGACGGACGAGCAGCTCACCGACCTGGCCGCTGCCCGATTGGCCGAGGTCCACGCAGCCGGAATCACAACGGTGGAAATCAAGTCGGGGTACGGACTGAACGTGGAAGGAGAAGTTCGCAGCCTGCGGATCGCCCGCTCCTTCACATCCGAGGTCACCTACCTGGGCGCCCACGTCGTACCCGAGGAGTTCGCAAGCCGGCCCGACGAATACGTCGATCTGGTGCGCGGGGCCATGCTCGAGGCGGCTGCTCCGCATGCGAAGTGGATCGACGTCTTCTGTGAGGAGGGTGCGTTCGATCGGGATCAGTCCGAGGCGGTGCTGGCAGCCGGACGGGCAGCCGGACTCGGGCTCAGGATCCACGCCAACCAACTCGGGCCGGGGCCAGGAATCGAATTGGCCGTCGAGATGGACTGCGCTTCGGCCGACCACTGTACGTTCCTGTCGGATTCCGATATCGAGGCCCTGGCCGGGAGCGACACCGTGGCGACGTTCCTGCCTGCCACCGAGTTTTCGACCCGGCAACCGTATCCCGACGCGCGACGAGTCCTTGATGCCGGTGCGCCGGTGGCGCTCGCGACCAACTGCAACCCCGGCTCCAGCTACACCACCTCCATGTCGTTCTGCATCGCTCTCGCCGTGCGGGACATGGGCATGACACCGCAGGAAGCCTTGGCGGCCGCTACGTCCGGCGGGGCCAGGGCATTGCGACGTGACGACATCGGATGGCTGGGGGCGGGCTCGAGAGCGGATATCGTCGTGCTCGACGCTCCCCACTACAGCTATCTGGTGTATCGCGCCGGGGTTCCTCTCATTGCCGCCACCATCGTCGGCGGCGAGCTGCGTTAGGCGTCGACCCGCCGGTCGACCCGCCGGACGAGATGGATGGCGCTCGAGCGACGGGCCCACACCACGAGATAGATGCCGGACACGATCGCGACCGCTGCCAGCGGCAGCAGCACGTCGTCTACCACGCCGGTCGAAGGCAGGACCTCCACTGTTGAAGTCGTCTCCGTGGCGGTGTTGTTGGACAAATCCGGGTCACTGCTGGTCGAAGAAGCCACAAAGGAGTTGGTGATGGTCGTGTCGGCCAGTTCGTCGACGAGGACCGAGAGCAAGACCCGAGCGGCAGCCCCGCTCTCGAGGCCTCCGATGTCGCACATCACGATGCCGCCCGTCTCCGAGCATGTCCCAGCCGAGGCGTCCGCCCCCTGGTACGACGTCCCGCCGGCCAGCGCATTGAGCACCTTGACGCCCTCAGCCGGCCCCGGACCGTTGTTGCCCACGACGATCGTGTATGTCAGCACGTCACCCGGCTCGATTACGACATCGCCGTCGGACGCGGTGATGACGAGGTCCGCTTCCGCCGGCTGCTGGGCCGCCGCGGCGGGGGCCAGGACCAACCCGAGCACAGCGGTCGCCCACGCCAGATGGCGCACCACGCGCCGCCGTCCAATCCTCACCACTCGCGCTCCTAGAAGTTCGTCCAGCATCAGCGTAACCACCCGGCAACAACTGACAAGCCCTTCACGGGTGCAGATGTTCAGCGGGTTTTCGCCGCCCATCCAACCCACTTGACCCGGACGTGGTGGAATAGTTCCTAGCTGCTCGCCCAGGATTTGAGTGCCAGAATCTGTGCGGCCACGTCGCCCGGGTTGCCCGACCCCGGGACCGCCCGCCGCTCGAGTGAGTCCTCGATCGTGGGGATGTCTTCCGGGGTGAGACTCGGGTGGGCGGCGTGTAGAACCTCGGGCCGCAGGTCCGCCAGACCCATGCCGTGGTGTTCGGCTTCGGCCACGAGGCGGCCGACGATCTCGTGTGCCTGCCGGAAAGGAACGCCGCGCTCGACGAGCACCTCTGCCAGATCGAGTGAGAGCACCAGGCTGTTCGGGCGCGGAGGGTGAAACTCCGAGTCCGCCACCAGCGCTCCCAGCGCCTGGGCCGTGCCCATCAGCCGGTCATGGGAGGCAAAGACGATCGGTTTGTCCTCCTGCAGATCGCGGTTGTACGTGAGGGGCAGGCCCGCCTGCAGACCGAGGATGGCCGCCACATCGCCGACTGCCAATCTCGAGCGGCCCCGGGCCAGCTCTGCGATATCGGGGTTCTTCTTGTGCGGCATCGCCGACGATCCGGTGGCCAGTTCGTCCGGAAGGGTCATCCAGTTGAACTCCTGGCTCGACCACAGAACGATCTCCTCTGCCAGTCGTGAGAGGTTGACCATGGCCTGGCCACAGATGAACACATACTCGGCGGCCAGGTCGCGCGAGGCGACGGCCTCCATCGAGTTTTCGAAGGCGGCCTCCCAGCCGAGCAACTCGGCGGTGATCGTGGGTTCCAGGGGCAGGGAGGAACCGACCGAAGCCCCTGCCCCCAGTGGCGAGACCGCCACCCGCCGGGCGAAGTCTTCCAGCCGGTCGACGTCCCGGCGCGCCATCCAGGCATACGCCAGGAGGTGGTGGCCGAGGCTGGTCACCTGTGCCTGCTGCAGGTGGGTGTAGGAGGCGACCGGGGTGCGGGCGTGGAGTTCGGCCTTGCCGGCAACCTCCATCACGAAGCGCTGGAGGTTGGCGATCTGGTCGTCGGCCGCCTCGGCCAGGAACAGGCGGAGGTCCAACGCGATTTGGTCGTTGCGCGAGCGGCCGGTGTGCAGTTTTCCGGCCGTCTCACCCACCAGCTCGAACAGCCGCCGCTCCACTGCCGAGTGCACGTCCTCGTCCGTGTCGAGGAACTCGAGCCCTTCGTGCGAGATGGTTTCGAGCCCATGGAGCAGTGTGGCAAGGTCGGCGTCGCTGATCAGGCCCACGGCCCCCAGCATGCGCACGTGCGCGACAGAACCGGCGATGTCGTGCTTGAGGAGTCGTTGGTCGGAGGATTCGACGGTATACGCCCATAGGAGATCGCTGGGACCTTGCTCGAACCGGCCTCCCCACAAGCTCACTCGCCGCCCCCCAGTTGCTTCTCGGCGAGCGTACGCAGCCGCAGCGCGTTGAGGCGGATGAACCCGCTCGCATCGCTCTGGTCGTAGACGTCATCGGCCTCGAAGGTGACCGTCGCCTGGTCATACAGGGCCCGGTCGGACCGGCGGCCCAAGACCGTGATCCCGCCTTTGTACAGCTTGAGCCGCGCCTCGCCCGTGACGTTCTGCGCGACCGAGTCCACGAAGGCCTGCAGCGATTCGCGCTCAGGTGCGAACCAGAAGCCGTTGTACACCATCTCAGCGTATTTCAGGGACAGCTCGTTCCGAAGGTGGAGGACCTCCCGGTCGAGCGTGATGGACTCCACCGCCCGCAATGCGTGATGCAGGATGGTTCCACCCGGCGTTTCGTACACGCCGCGGCTCTTCATTCCGACAAATCGATTCTCCACGATGTCGATGCGGCCGATCCCGTGGCGTCCGCCGATCTCGTTGAGGCGGGTCAAGAGGGTGACCGGGTCCATCGAGCGCCCGTCGACCCCCACGGCGTTTCCTGCCTGGAATGAGATGGTCACGATCTCGGCGGCGTCGGGGGCGTCCTCGGGATCGGTGGTGCGAAGGAACATCCCGGCCGGCGGCTCGATCCACGGATCCTCCAGCACCCCACCCTCGTAGGAGATGTGCAGGATGTTGGCGTCCATCGAGTAGGGCTTTTCCTTCGTTACCGGAATCTCGATCCCCCGCTCCTTTGCGAAAGCGATGCAGTCGGCCCTGCCCTCCAGGTCCCATTCTCTCCAAGGGGCGATGATCTGGATCTCCGGCTTGAGCGCATAGGCGCCGAGCTCGAATCGGACCTGGTCATTGCCTTTACCCGTCGCGCCATGGGCGATGGCATCGGCGCCCGTACGCTCGGCCGCCCGCACGAGGCCTTTCGCAATCACCGGGCGAGCCAGGGACGTGCCGAGAAGGTAATAGCCCTCGTATACGGCGTTGGCCCGCAGGGCGGCGTAGACATACTCCTCGACGAACTCGGCCGTGAGGTCCTCGGCGATGGCCTCAACCGCCCCGGTCGCCAGCGCTTTCTGCCGGGCCGACTCGACCTCCTCGCCCTGGCCGACGTCGGCGGTGTAGGCCACCACCTCGGCGCCGTATGTTTCGCGTATCCACGCCAGGATCACCGATGTGTCGAGGCCACCCGAGTAGGCGAGCACGACCTTCTTCAGATCCCTCATGCCGGCTCCTTCGTTGCTGATGGGTCTAATAGCTTCACGAGCCCGGCGCCACCCTCGGGCTCGGCAGCGATCACGAGGACGGTGTCGTCGCCCGCTACGGTTCCGATCGCCCCTGCCAGGGCCGCCCGATCGATGGCCCCCGCCACCACGCCCGCAGCGCTGGGCTCGGTCTTGACGACCACCAGGTTGGCCGAGGCACGAATAGAGATGGCGAAGCCATTGATGGCCGATGCCAGATCGAGATTCGCCTGATTGGGCCGGCCGATCACGTATCGGGCGTCGGCCCCGTTGCCGGCTTTGTGTGCCCCCAACGCTGCCAGATCCCGCGAGATCGTCGCCTGGGTCACCGAGAACCCCTCGGCCTCCAGCGCTGTGCGGATTTGATCCTGGCTGGCAACCCCCACATCGGCCACCAGGTGCCGGATGATGCGGCGACGGCGCTCGCTATCCACCGTCGGCTCCTCTCACTTCCGCCAACGACCGGGCGAAGATTTGCAGAGCCTGCTCGGTTTCCTTCTCGCTGATGGTCAAAGGCGGCGCCCACCGGACAGCGTCGGGTCGCACCGCGTTGAGAATCAGACCGTTGTCGAGACAGGCGGCTACCACTGCCGCCGCCATGTCTGAATCGAGTCTCACCGCCAGCAGCAGTCCCTTGCCTCGCACGCCGACGACCCCCTCCAGTTGCGACAGGGCCCCTGCCAGCTGGACGCCCCGGGCCTGCGCGTTGGCGAGCAGCCCTTTGCCGGCGATCTCGTCGATCACGGCCAGGGCCGCAGCACAGACCACCGGTCCCCCACCGAAGGTCGTTGCATGGTCACCCGGTCTGAACGCAGCCGCCACTTCGGCTGTGGCCAGGCTGGCCCCAATCGGGAGCCCGTTGGCCAACGCCTTGGCGACCGATGCGATGTCGGGCTGGATCGGAGTCCCCTGCCAGGAGAACCACTCACCGGTCCGGCCCATCCCTGCCTGGACGTCGTCCACGATGAGCAAGGTGCCGGTCGCATCGCACAGCCGGCGCACCTCCACGAGGTAGGAGTCGGGCCAGGGGACCACGCCCCCCTCGCCTTGCACGGTCTCCAGCATCACGGCCGCCACCGAGCCGTCGAGGGCCGCTTCGAGAGCGTCGATATCTCCCCCCGGTACTTGTTGGAACCCCTCGGGCAACGGGGCAAATGTGGCTTGCTTGGACGGCTGACCGGTTGCCGCCAGCGTGGCCAGGGTGCGTCCATGGAACGAGTCGTGGAGGCTAACGATTCGGAAGCGCCCATGGCCGCCCTGCGCCTGGCCGTATCGGCGGGCCAGTTTGATCGATGCCTCATTGGCGGTCGCCCCGCAGTTGGCGAAGAAGACCCGGTCCAAACCGGACAGCTCTACCAGCCGTTCGGCCAGCTGCACCTGCGGTTCGGTGTGGAAGAGGTTGGACGTGTGGGCCAGCGTGGCCAACTGCTCACCCGCCGCTCGGGTGACGGCCGGATTGGCGTGGCCGACGGCAACCACCGCCAGCCCTCCCAGGCCATCGATATACGAACGGCCGTCGGCGTCGAACAGCCGGACCCCTTCGCCCCGCACGAAGGTTCGAGGGCGGTCGCCATAGGTGTCCATGATCACCCGGCCGGCGCGATCGGCCACGCTGTTCACAGCACCCGCTCCAGATCCTGGTCGAACAGCGTTCCGATCCCCTCCGGTGTGAAGATCTCCAGGAGCACCGAGTGCTGGATCCGGCCGTCGAGGATGTGGGCGCGCTCCACCCCCTCTTGCAAGGCGTCGAGACACGACTGGAGTTTGGGGAGCATCCCGGCGGAGACGGTTCCCGAGTTGAGCAACTCCCGGAGGCCGTGGGCGTCGAGGCGGGAGATGAGGCTGTCCTCGTCGCCGAGATCGCGATAGAGGCCTTCGACATCGGTCAGATAGATCAGCTTGGCGGCCCCGACCGCAGATGCCAGCGCCCCCGCCGCCGTGTCGGCATTGAGGTTGTACGACTCACCGTCTTCTCCTCTCGCCACGGGAGCAATCACCGGGATGAAGCCCTGGCCGATCAGGCTGGTCAGGACCGCGGGGTTGACCCGGGTGACCTCGCCCACGAAGCCGAGACGCTCGTCCTTGGGACGGGCCTCCAGCAGATTGCCGTCGAGCCCGCTGAGTCCGCTGGCCACCCCGCCATGCGAGTTGATCAGCCGCACGATGTCGGGGTTGATGGTGCCGGCGAGCGTCGCCTGCACCACTCGCATCGTCTCGGCATCGGTCACGCGAAGTCCGTCCATCCACTGGGGCTCCACCCCGGCCTGATTCATGGCGGCCGAGATCTGGGGCCCGCCGCCGTGAACGATCACCGGCTTGAGACCCACCAGATGCAGCAGGGCGACATCGTCGGCGAATGAGGCCCGCAAGGCCTCGTCGACCATCGCCGATCCCCCGTACTTGATCACGACGATCTTGTTCTTGTAGGCCTTGATGAACGGCATGGCCTCCATCAGAATCCTCGCCTTGCCCATGGTGGAGGCGATACGAGGCTTGGATGCGTGTGGGGTGCCGTGTCCGGTTGTCATCACGACGGCTCGGCGTTGAACGTGACGTAGCCCGGCGTCAGGTCGCAGGTATAGATCGTCGCCTGCCCGGGACCGGTTCCGACCTCGACGTCCACCGTGAAATCCCCTTCTGCCAGAGTGGTGAGCAGGGCGGGCCGGTCGTAGTCGAGCTGCATGCTGTTGCGCGCCACCGGTACCCCTTCGTAGGAGACCGACATCGTGCTGGGGTTGACCGGATAGGGCCCCGAGCCGGCGGCCGCCAGTAGGCGGCCCCAGTTGGGATCTCCGCCGTGGAATGACGAACGGACCAGATCTGAATCGGCCATGGTTCGGCCGATCTCCCTGGCGATGGTGTCGTTGATCGCTCCCCGGATGTTCAAGGTGATGACCCGGTCGGTTTCCTCACCGTCGCGGACCATCTGCAGGGACAGGTCGAGACACACCTGCCGCAACACGTGTTCGAACTCTTCCAGATCGGGGCGCACACCCGATTCTCCCGAAGCCAGGAGGAACACGGAATCGTTCGTCGAGGGGCAACCGTCGATGTCGAGGCAGTTGAAAGTGACGTCGGTGACCCGCCGGAGGCTCGCCTCCTGTGATTGCCATGACACCACTGCGTCGGTGGTGACCACCGCCAGCATGGTCGCCATATCGGGCCTGACCATGGCAGCACCCTTGGCCATCCCTCCGATGACATAGCCGGTCCCGTGAGCCAAGGACTCTTTGGGGAACGTGTCGGTCGTCATGATCGCCTCCGCCGCCGCCGTGCCGTCCGACTCAGACAGTGCCGTTACCGCCGCCGGAACCGCTTCCACCACCGACGCCACGGGGAGCTCCGGCCCGATGGGCCCGGTGCTGGCCGTCAGCACATCCACCGGTCTGCATCCGAGCGCCGATGCCACGGCCTCGGCCACGCCCATGGCAGCGGCCTCGCCCGGTTTCCCGGTCCCGGCGTTGGCGCAGCCGCTGTTGAGGACCACTGCTCGCGCCTGATGGTCGCGAAGATGGTTTCTGCTGAGCAGCACCGGAGAGGCCGCCGCCCGGTTCCTCGTGAACACGGCCGCCGCCGGCACCGACTGCCGGGCGGCCACCAGGGCCAGGTCGAGCCGTCCGCCCCCCTTGATCCCCGCCGGAATCCCGGCAGCCGAAAACCCCTGGGCGGCGACCACACTCACGGCAACCACCCGGCGGCGGACAATCCCAGATCCTCCGGCTCGCCGAGCATGAGGTTGGCACATTGCACCGCCTGTCCCGCGGCTCCTTTGCCGAGGTTGTCGATGGCGCACAGGACAACTGCCGTCCCGGTCCGCTCGTCGGCATGAGCAGAGATCATGGCACGGTTGGAACCGACCAACCAGCGGGTTTGAGGCGGAGTGTCGATCACATCCACGAAACGCGCGGCTTGATAGAAGTCCTCCAAAACCGCCGGCACGTCCTGGGCTGATGCGGTGAGGCGGCCGTAGCACGTCGAAAGTAGCCCCGCCTGCATCGGAGCCAGGTGCGGCGTGAACAAGACCGTCGACGGGGCGCCGACGAACGCCTCGATCCCGGCCTCGATCTCGGGCCGATGCCGGTGGGTGAGAACGCCGTAAGCGCGTACACCTTCGGCCACGGCGCCGAAGGTGAGGTCGGCGGTGACTTTGCGTCCGGCCCCGCTCACCCCGGAGATCGAGTCGACGACGATGCCGTCGATGTCGATGACACCCTCTTGCACCAGCGGGGCCAGAGCCAGCAGGGCGGACGTCGGGTAGCAACCAGGAGCAGCCACCCGGCCCGCGGCAGCAATCGTGGGGCCGAAGAGCTCAGGGAGGCCGTAGACCCACAACGCCAGATCGTCCGCCAGAGGATGCGGGCGGCCGTATGCCTCTTGGTAGCGTTCTTCGGTATCGAGGCGATAGTCGCTTCCGAGATCAACGACCTTCACCCCCCGCTCGGCGAGGGCTGCTCCCGTCTTCCAGGACTCGCCGTGGGGCAGCGCCAGGAAGGCGATGTCTACCTCGGGCGTCATGTTGGCGTCGATCGGTCCCAGAATCCGGTCGCCTCCTTCCAATTGCGGATGGACCGAGGAGAGGGTTTGACCCGCGGAGCTGTGCGCCCCCAGATACACGGGATCGATTCCGGGGTGGCGGTCGAGGATCGCCAAAAGCTGGCCTCCGGCATAACCGGACGCACCGAAAACCGCTGCTTTATGCATACGCACCCTCGACCGCTCGCTGACAGGGGCCGCTAGCTTACGTATATACGCATAAATCGGCAAGTAACTATTCGTGTTACCGGGCTCTGACGATCAGATCCGGATGGCAGAGAATTCGCTCGCCGGCAAATCGGCGTCGGTCCATTCGCCACGCGAAACCAGCAGCGCCGCCAGGCGGCCCAATTCGTCGCTCGACTTGGCGGCACTTCCGTTTCCCCCCAACGCCACGGCGATTCCCTCCCGGGCGAAGGCCAGATAGGGATGACCCGTCGGGGTGTCGCTGATGACGCACGGCCGGCTGTCCCAGCTTCGGATCTCCGCGCCTGGCAGGAGCTGTCGGAGCGTGGTTCGGAGAGCATCGATCTCGTCGCGGCTGCCACCGGCATTGAACCACCGCACGACGGCCTCGGGCTCCGCGCCCGGAACGGCATCCATCTCCCCTCCGATTTTGAGGTACACCCTGCCGTCCGGATAGCGGACCGGGGGCACCCAGTAGACCTCCTCCAGGCGCGGATCGGGGATGTCGCCCATCAACAGGCTGGGGAGGCGACCCGTGTCCTCCATCTCGGCGAGGAGGACGGTCCGGGGCCGTCTGATGAGGGCGAACCTCTCCGCAATGAGGTCCTCACCAAACGCTCCGGTCGCCAGCAGAACCTGGCGGGCCCTGTGCGATCCGTCGCCGGTCGAGATGAGGAATGAGCCGGCCTCTCCGTCGATCGACAGGGCCACCGAAGGGTCGACCACGGTGCCGGCTCGTTGGGCCAGCCTCGTCTGCGCCGCAACCAACCGGCGTGGGTTGATGAATCCGGCCGGCGGCCCCTCCACCGCCACCGGGTTGCCAGATGGAACGTGGATGCCGGTGTCCTTCTCGAAATCGGCCGCGTCCACCACCCGGGCGTCGCCTCCGCAGGCCCGTGAATGCTCCGCCCACTCGGCAGCGTTGGAAAAAGCGATGGCAACGCCCCGGGGTACGTGGAAGCCGATGCCGGAACGGATCTCGATATCGTGGTAGCGATCGATGGAGCGGCGGGCGACCGTCGCCCACATCCGATCGCGGGCGGCCACCCGCGTGATGCGGCCCTCGTCCCAGTGGCTGGCGAACGGCCCCGTCCACTGTCCCAAGTCGGGCGGTTCGCCGGGTCCGATCAGCACCGTATCGTGCCCGGCCTCTGCCAGGTGGCGCGCAGCCGCCGAACCGATCAGGCCCCGGCCGATCACCGCTACGTCACATACACTGGCCATACCTGGGACCAAGGTACCAAAGGGTCGCCGGCGACCGGTCAGCCGTTCATGCCGATGTCACTGGCCGGCCCACCAGGTGTCCAGGAGGGCGTATGCCTCCTCTGCTGAGTAGGGACCATGGTCGATTCGGTGTTCCAGGAGGAGGTTCATGGCCTCCCCCACCTTGGGTCCGGGTTCCAACCCCAGGTACGCCATGACGGCGTTCCCGTCGATGGGCGGTCGCATGGCGGCCAGCTCTTCCTGTTGGCTCAGCTCCTCGATGCGCTCTTCCAGCTCATCGATCTGGCGCTGGATCTGTTGTGCCCGGCGCTCGTTGCGCGTCGTGATGTCGCACCGCACCAGAACGTTGAGCTCGTCGAGAAGGTGGCCGGCGTCGCGCACATACCTGCGTACAGCCCGGTCGGTCCAACCCATCTTGAACGTGTGGGGCCGCATGTGGAGATAGACCAGTTGCTGCACGTCCTTGACCGTCTCCTTGGGGAACCGCAGCTGGCGGAGCCGGTCGCGTGCCATCCGCGCTCCGACGACCTCATGATGGTGAAACGTGACGCGTCCTCCCTCGAAATTGCGTGTCGCCGGCTTGCCGATGTCGTGGAGCAAAGCCGCCAGGCGGATCGTGGCATGGGGCGGCGCCTTGGCCACGACGGCGATCGTATGCGCGAGTACATCTTTGTGTCGGTGATCGGGATCGACCTCGAGCGCGAGGGCAGGGAGCTCCGGCAGAAACTGCTCGGCGAGACCCGAATCGACCAGGCCCCAGAGGCCGTCGACGACGTGTTCGCCTTCCAACAGCCTGACGAGTTCGTCCCGGATACGCTCGGCCGACACGATCATCAGGCGTTCGGCCATCGATTTCGTCGCCGCCACAGCCGCTACGTCGGGTTCGAAACCGAGCTGTGACACGAATCGGTACAGCCGCATCATCCGCAGCGGATCGTCCTCGAACGCCACCTCCGGAGCCAGCGGAGTCCGCAGGCGCCGGGCGAGGAGGTCGTCCAGCCCACCGAACGGATCAACCAGCTGGGGGGAATCCCCCAGCCGCAGCGCCAGGGCGTTGGCCGTGAAGTCACGTCGCGACAGATCGGTTTCGATATCGTTGGAAAACGTCACCTCCGGTTTGCGGCTCCCGGTGCGATAGATCTCGTCGCGGAACGTGGTCACTTCGATGAGGTGGCGGCCCTTGATGGCGCCAATGGTGCCGAACATCTCGCCCACCGCGAACAACTCATCGGCCCACGGCGCCAGGATCTGCTTGATGTCTCCAGGACGGGCCGACGTGGTGTAGTCGAGGTCGTTGGTGTCCTCGAGCCCCAGGAAGGCATCGCGAACGCTGCCGCCCACCAGGTAGAGGTCGAATCCCGCAGCCGCGAACAGCGCCGCTAGTTGGGCGCTGGGGCCGTCGGGATCCAGGACGCGGCTGAAGCGGGGTGGAACCGACATGATGATCGGGAGATTACACCCGGCTCTGTTCACGAAACTCGCCATGCCTGGGGCGGCCAGACCTGATAAGGTCGCTGGAAGAGCCGGGGTACATCAAGAAGCCCTGAACCGGCTTCAGCGGTCCGATGAGGATCCCATGAGGGTCATCGGCCACAGGCGGGTTCCGGCGCGACGCCCCGGCGTGCAGCTGGATCGAGGTCCACCATCCGCTTCGGTCCTCACGCGCTGCACGCGTCTGTTGCGTCGGCCCCGACCCCGGACCACGCAACCGGCGGTTGAAGCCCCATGGGCCCTCACCCCGGTCTGTGGGGCTTCAACACGAACCCAGCGGCGCATCTACGCCGGTGTCCGGGGAGCGTCGAGTTGCTCGCTCCTCACCATGTGTGGGCGTGGTGTGCGGAGGTCGCCGCCGCATTCGAGTTTCAGTGCGCTCGCCACGCCTCATCCGGATTTCACCGTCGCCGCCTGGCCGCGTCGCTCCTCGGCCAGGCCCCACCCGCTGACCCCCAGCGCTACGACCATGAGCAGCGCCGTAACGATGCCGACGTCTCCGAGCGCGGCTGCCTGGGCTTCGGCGAGGGGCGCCTGTGCTGCTCTGGCCGCCGTTCGTGTGGCCCAGATGGTGGTCAGCACACCAATCCCGGTGACCTGGCCGACGATCCGCGTCTCGGCCAGCAACCCGGATGCGATTCCGAGCCGATCGTGCGGGACGCTACCCATGATGACACTGTTGTTGGGAGACTGGAAGATTGCCATACCGGCGGCGATGGGGACGATCACCCCGACGAATCCCCAGGCCGTGCTTTCGGCCGTGAGCCGGGTAAGTAGCAGGTAGCCGACTGCCAAGATCGTCAATCCGACAATGGTGATGGGACGCGATCCCACCCGATCGGACAGGTAGCCGGAGAGCGGAGAAAGAACGGTGATGGCAAGTGGCGACACCGCCAGGAGCAAGCCCGCCACCCGGGTTTCGAAACCCAGAACCTCCTCGAGGTAGAAGGGCGCGAGGATCAACACGCCTGCGATCGCCACGAACGTGAAGAACCCGGTCACCAGGCTCGTGGTGAAGGCACGGTTCTCGAACACGGTCAAATCCACCATCGGCTGGGTCACCGTCCGTTCCACACGGATGAACACGGCGGTGCCCACGGCGGCCGTGCCGAGCAACGACAGCACGAATCGGTCGGTGAAGCCCGCTTCCTGAGCAATGGTCAGGCCCAGC
>JBFIPU010000023.1:0-29736 GCA_041609995.1 Acidimicrobiia bacterium | reverse complement strand
CGAGGCGAAGCTATCAGGGTCGAGCGACGCCCCTCCGACCAGCGCGCCATCGATGGTCTGCTTCGCCATGAACGCTGCGATGTTGCCGGCGTTGACCGATCCCCCGTACAACACTCGCGCCGTTCCTCCCGCGCCGCCGAGCGACGACCGTACGACGTCGATCACGTCGGCGGCGTCGTCAGGTGAAGGCGTCCTGCCGGTTCCGATGGCCCAGATCGGCTCGTAGGCAAAAACCAGGCGCGATCGGTCTTCGATTCCTTTGACGGCTCCAGCGACCTGGCCGGCGACCCAGGTCTCGGTAGCGTCGCCGTCGCGCGTCTCCAGGCTTTCGCCGACACAGATCACCGGCGTCATTCCGGCCGCGAGCACCGCTTTGGCTTTCTTGTTCACCAGCGCGTCGTCTTCGTCGAAATGCTCACGCCGTTCACTGTGACCTACGATCACGAACTGAACCGAAAGCTTCGCCAACATGAGCGCCGACACCTCACCGGTGAAGGCCCCGCTCTCGGCCGGGTGGCAATCCTGGGCTCCGAGAATGATCGGCAGACGGTCGGTCTCGATCACCGTTTGGGCCGAGCGCAACGCCGTGAAGGGCGGGGCGATGCCGACGTCAACCCGGTCATAGTCGGCGAGGTCGAGGCGATAGGAAAGCTTCTGAATCACCTGGATGGCCTCCAGATGCGTGTAATGCATTTTCCAGTTGCCGATGATCAGATCTTTGCGGCCCGGTCTGCCTTCGGTAGTCATGATGCCTCCTCAGTCGTGGCCGGCTCTTGGGCGCCCGGCGTCCTCACCTGTTTCTCCCATCGTGCGAGCATCTCGACTCCGGGTAGGTCCTTGCCTTCCAGCAGCTCGAGCCCCGCTCCCCCGCCCGTCGACACGAACGACACTGCGTCCTCCAAGCCGAACATCCGCAGCGCCGCTACCGAATCTCCTCCACCCACGACCGAATAAGCCTCGGTATCGGCCAGCGCCCTGGCCACGGCCTCCGTTCCGGCCCGAAACGCCTGCCACTCGAACACCCCCATGGGTCCGTTCCAAAACACACTTCGCGCTTGGCCGACGATGTTCGAGTATCGCTCCGCCGTGGCCGGCCCGATATCCAGGCCCATCGCATCCGGGGGGATCCGTCCCGACGATACGACTGATGGCTCGGCCTCCTCGGCGAACTCGGCTGCCACCACGAGATCCTCGGGCAGGCTGATCTTGGCCCCGCCGGCCGACTGCAAGAGGCGTCGCATCTCCGGGATCATCTCTTCCTCCAGCATCGAGGTGCCGACTCCGATTCCGGCCGCAGCCATCAACGTGAAACACATGCCTCCTCCGATCAGCATGGCATCCACCCGGGGCAGCAGCGACGTGAGTACACCGATCTTGTCGGATACTTTGGCCCCGCCGAGCAGGACCACGAAGGGTCGTTGCGGCTCATCGAGCAGCTTCTCCATTGCTTGCAGCTCGCGCACGAGCAGCGGCCCGGCGTAAGAGGGAAGGTGGTCGCCCACCCCAACCGTCGAGGCGTGGGCCCGGTGGGCGGTCCCGAAGGCATCGAGCACGAACACCTCGGCCAAGGCTGACAGCTTCTCCCCGAGTTTTTCGTCGTTGGCGGTCTCGCCTTTTTCGAAACGCGTGTTCTCGAGCACGAGGATCGTACCCGGCTCGGCCGATGCCGCTGCCTCACGGGCCGCTTTGCCCACCAGCGAGCCCACAAAGGAGACCGGCACCGAGGCCAGATCGGCCATGCGCGATGCCACCGGCGCCAACGAAAGCTTCTTGGTCTTCCGCTCAGGACGTCCGAGGTGGCTGGTGACGATCACGACAGCTCCGGCACCGGCCAGCTGCTCGAGGGTGGGGAGAGCAGCCCGGATCCGGAAGTCATCCGAGATCTCGCCGTCCTGCAACGGGACATTGAGGTCCGATCGCACCAGCACCCGTTTCCCAGCCGGGTCGAAATCGTCGATCGTGGCGTACGAGAACATGGAGCGAACGTTAATGCCGCCGTAACGTCGGCTCAGCTAGCGTTGTGGGGTCGAGGACCACGTCCGGGAGGGAATCAGCATGCGTGTCGGGATCATGGGATGTGGGCGGATTGGCAGGAACGTTTTTCGGTTGCTCACCAACCACCCATATCTCGAAATCGCGGCGGTCGTCGACATCGCCGACCACCGGGCCCTCGGCTACCTGCTCAAATACGACTCTCAGTATGGGCGCTTCCCCGGCAATCTCGAGACGGTCGATGACGGCGTCGTCGTAAATGGCAGACATGTTCCGTTCACCCAGGACCGGGAGCCGGGTGACGCCGACTGGGAGGCGCTGGGGGCGGAACTGGTGGTGCAAGCGCTGCCCAGGTACCACTCCGGCGACTGGCTGGAAGCTCACCGCAAAGCAGGGGCCAAACGGGTGGTGATGGCCTCCACCCCCGAGACGTTGGGCGACGTTCCGCTGCTGCTCTGGGGAGTCAACGACGCCATCCTGAGCCCAGACAGCAAGGTCGTTGCCCTCGGATCGAACACGTCCAACGCCCTCGCACCGATCCTGTCGATCCTCGACCGCCGGTTCGGCATCGCCCAGGCCACCTTCACCAGCGTCCATGCCATGACCGCCAAACAGCGCCTGGCCGACGTTCCCACCTCCGGCTTTCGCACTTCGCGGTCGGCCGCCGAGAACATCATCCCTTCCGAAACCAACTCTCCCGCCATCCTCGAATGGGTACTTCCCGAGCTCGCCGGGAAGCTGCGCGGCATGGCTCTCAACGTGCCCATCCCCGACGGTTCGACCGTCGACCTGGTGGCGGTCCTCGAAACCCCGACCACCAAAGAGGACATCAACGCGGCCGTTCGGGAAGAGATCGAACGCCGCTACTCGAACATCATCGAGTACATCGAAGATCCGATCGTCTCCAGCGACGTGACCGGCACCACCCACTCCGGACAATTCGACAGCCTGGCCACCATGGTGCTCGACGGGACCATGGCGAAGGTCATCGTCTGGTTTGACAACGGGTGGGGCTACGCCAACCGCATCGTGGAAACCCTGGAGAAGTTCGCCGAATTCGAAGGAGAAGGAGCATGACCAACGTCGCCATCAACGGATTCGGGCGTATCGGCCGCGCCGTGTTCCGCATCATCGCCGAACGCCCGGAGTCGGGGCTCTCGGTTGTCGCCATCAACGACCTGTCGGACGACGACATCCTGGCGTATCTGCTCAAACGCGACTCGGTGATGGGGACGTTCGACCACGACGTGTCTGTGTCGGATGGCCGCATGCAGGCCGCCGGCCACGACATCGCCATGCTGCGAGAAGCAGACCCGGCCGCCCTCCCGTGGGACGAACTGGACGTCGACATCGTGGTGGAGGCCACGGGCGTGTTCCGATCGCGCGAACAACTGCAGAAACATCTCGACGCCGGTGCCCGGCGGGTGCTGCTGACGGTGCCTGCCAAGGATGAGATTGATGCCACGGTCGTCCTGGGTGTCAACGACGATGACCTGACCCCGGACGCCAGAATCGTCTCCAACGCTTCGTGCACCACGAACTGCCTGGCCCCGCTCGCCAAGGTGCTGGACGACGAGTTCGGCATCGTGAAAGGCCTCATGACGACTGTGCACGCGTACACCAATGACCAGCGCCTGGCCGATGTCCCTCACGCCGATCTGCGCCGTTCGCGGGCCGCCACCGAGAACATCATCCCCACCACCACGGGCGCCGCCAAGGCCGTCGGCAAGGTACTGCCCTCACTCGACGGCAAGCTCGACGGCATGGCCATGCGGGTCCCGGTGCCGGATGGGTCGATCGTTGATCTGGTCGTCGAGCTGAACGAGACCGTGACGGTCGACGACGTCAAACAGGCCCTGAAGCGCGCCAGCGAGGGGCAGTTGGAGGGGATCCTGGAGTACTCCGAAGAGCCGCTCGTCTCCACCGACATCATCGGCAATCCCCATTCGAGCATCTACGACGCGGAGGCCACCCAGGTCATGCCAGGAAACCTCGTGAAAGTGGTGTCGTGGTACGACAACGAGTGGGGTTACTCCAACCGGGTGGTGGATCTGTTGGAACGCATGGGAAGCCAGCTGGCCCCTGTCTAGCGACCATCCCAGATATCAGCCAGCGCCTGACCGAGCAGCATCGGGTCATGCTGAGGCCACTCGAAGCCGTTGTCCTTCAGCGCCGCCTCCACATAGGGCACGCTCAGGGCACCATCTGCGTACAGGGCGGCGTGCGGATCGCCGATCATGAACAGTTCGTTGTTCACCAGGGCGATGAGGTCAGAGCGGAGACCGGTGAAGGAGACCAATGCGTCGATGTGATCTTGCAGGGTCCGGCCGATCGTTTCACCGTCTTGGGTGATGAGATTGGCCACATAGACGATTTGCGCCTCGGACCGGTTGAGTCCTTCCACCAGGCCCGGCACGATGAGCGCCGCGATCAGCGACGTATAGAGGCTGCCGGGCCCGATCACGATCTGGTCGGCCTGGGCGATGGCGTCGAGCACCGGCGGATTGACCTTCACATCGGCCGGTTCCACCGCAATCGACTCGAACCTGCCTCGGGTGCTGCTGATGCGGGCCTGGCCGCTCACATGGCTGCCGTCGATCACCGCTTCCAGGCGGAGCGGTTCCGGGGAGACCGGAAGCACGGTTCCCAGCGCGCCCAGGGCCTCACCCGCTATCTGGAGGCCGGTATGGAAGTCTCCGAAGATGTCGGCCATGGCGGCCAGGATGAGATTGCCCAGGTTGTGACCCCCCACGTCCGAGTCGCCGAACCGATAATCGAATAGCTCGCCGAGAAGCGTCGGTTCGGAGCTGAGCGCGAGCAAACACCGGCGCAGGTCCCCCGGGGGCAGGATGTCGAGTCCTTCCACCAGCCTCCCGGAGCTGCCCCCGTCGTCGGCGACGGTGACGACGGCCGTGATGGCCGATGCGTAACACTGGATGCCCACCAGTGCCTGGGAGAGGCCATGGCCGCCTCCTATGGCAACGACGTCGGGACCGTCGGGGCTGAGGGTCATGAGCTCCTCGAGCTCTGTCATCAACTCATTCATAGGTCTCGATGCTGGACGATCACGTCGGTCTTGATGCCGGGGAGCGTGCGGATCGCCTCCCCAATCGATTCGGCGATGGCGACCGACCGGTGGCGCCCCCCGGTGCATCCGATTCCGATCGACACGTAAGACTTTCCCTCGGCCTCGTACCGGGGCAACAGGAACTCGATCAACCCAATGGTTCGAGCCAGGAATTCCTGGGCGTCATCAGTCGCCAATACGTAGTCGGCCACCTGATGGTCGGTACCCGTGAGGGGGCGCAGCTCGGGTTCCCAGTGCGGGTTGGCGAGAAAGCGAACATCGAAAACGAGATCGGCATCCCTCGGAGTGCCGTGCTTGAACCCAAATGATGTGACCGACACGCTCATCGATTTGTCGCCGTGCTCTTGCGAGAACACGCTCGACAGCCGCCGCCGCAGCTCATGTACATTGAGGTTCGAGGTGTCGACGAGCACGTCGACGGAACTCCGCAGGTCGGCGAGTGCTTCCCGCTCGACGGCGATCGATTCGGCGAGGGTGGCGCCCGGGACCGGATGGGGACGGCGACTCTCGTTGAAACGGCGCACGAGGACATCGTCATCGGCGTCGATGAACACGACGTCCGAGCGCACTCCATGCTTGTCGAGGCGTTCGATTTGATCCCGAAGCTCGTCGAAGGCATGCACTCCCGTGCGGCTGTCGACCGCCATGGCGATCTTGGAACGCGGTGTCCCCGCCGTCTGGTTGGCGTCCAGCACCCGGGAGATCAGACGGGGAGGGAGGTTGTCGATCACGAAGAAACCGAGGTCCTCGAGCACGTTGCACGCTGTTGAGCGGCCCGCCCCCGCCATGCCCGTCACGATCACCACATAGGGCGAAAAGTCGACCGGAACGAACTCCATCGTGGTCTCAGTCGGGTGCGGGTCCATCAACGCTCCATCTACGGGTGAAGGCGAGTGGCTAGTGCAATGCAGCGTACAGGCTCTCGGCCACCTTCTGCGGTACCACTTCGGCCAGTTCCGATACCGGAGCCTCCCGCATCCTCTTGACCGACTTGAACTTCCGCACCAACGCCTGCTTCCGGTGGGGACCGACCCCGGGAACCTCATCGAGTATCGAGTCGACCATGCTCTTTCCGCGCAGCTTGCGGTGGTACGCAACTGCGAACCGGTGCGCCTCGTCTCGTATCCGTTGCAACAGATACAGCGCATCCTCGCCCCGCGGTATCCGCACCGGCTCGGCCCGCCCTGGCAAATACACCTCCTCCATCCGTTTGGCGAGACCGGCGATGGGGATGTCGAGCCCCAGATCCCCCAGCGCACGGACGGCACTCGACACCTGCCCTTGTCCCCCGTCGACCAGCACCAGCGACGGTGGATAGGCGAAACGCCCCCGTTCCTCCGGAGGAAGGTGCTGCTCCTCGAGATAGCGCTTGAAGCGCCGGCGCAGTACCTCCTCCATGGCGGCGAAGTCGTCCTGGCCGTCCACAGTCTGGATGCGGAAATGGCGATAGTCGCTCTTGCGCGGCAGGCCATCTTCGAGCACCACCATCGAGGCCACCGTGTTGGTGCCCTGCACCGTCGAGATGTCGAAACATTCGATCCGCAGGGGGGCTTCTGGAAGATCGAGGTGTTCCTGCAGGCTCCGCAGTGCCCGGGCCCGGGCGTTGTGATCTGACTGCCGTCGCAGCCGGTGGCGGGCAAACTCCTCGCGGGCGTTGGCCTCGGCCGTCTCCATCAGCCGCGCCTTGGCGCCCCGTGCCGGCACCCGGAGGGCGACGTTGGCCGAGCGGCGTGAACCGAGCCACCGCTCCCACACCTGGGGGTCGGGAGGCAACTCGGGAACCAGCACCTGAGGTGGCGGAGTGTCCGAACCGTACAACTGGGCGAGCATGCGGGCGATCAACTCGGAGGACGTGACCTCTTCCACCTTGTCGATGATCGTCACAATGCGGCCCACGACCCGACCACGGCGTACATGCATGACGGCCAGCGCCGCCTCCAGGTCGTCGTCGTGGATGGCCATCAAGTCGAAGTCTTCCTTCTGGTTCGAGACCATCTCCTGAACGCCGGCCGCCCGTTCGAGGGCCGACAACTGGTCGCGATACCTGGCTGCCTGTTCGTACTCGCGACTGGCGGACGCATGTTCCATCTTCTGCCGCAGCTCGTCGATCATTTCCGCCTGATCCCCGGACAGAAAGTCGGCCAGGCCGTCGACGTACGTCGCATACTCTTCGGGAGACACCTCGCCGACGCACGGGCCACTGCACCGCTCGATGTGGAACAGCAGACAGGGTCGGCCCGCCTGCTCATGTCGACGGTATTTGGCATTGGAGCAGGTCCGGACCGGGAACGTCCGGACGAGGAGGTCAAGCGTCTGGCGTATGGCGTAGGCCCGTGCATAGGGCCCGAAATACTGGTTCCCCTTTTTGCGGCGGCCCCGCATGACCATCGCCCGCGGCCATTCCTCGGTTCGGGTGAGGGTGAGATAAGGAAAGCTCTTGTCGTCTTTGAGCCGGATGTTGAAGCGGGGCTGTTCCTTTTGGATCAGGTTGTACTCCAGCATGATGGCTTCTTCCTCGGTGCTGGCAACGATCCACTCGACTGCGTCAGAGGCATCGACCATCGCCCGGGTTCGAGGTGACAGCCCGGTGCGGAAGTACGACGAGAGGCGTTTGCGGATGGACTTGGCCTTGCCGACATACATGACCGCTCCGTGTTTGTCCCGGAAGATATACACACCGGCCACATCCGGGATCTCTGAGGGCGGAGGCCACTCATCCATGAGGCGAATGTACCTTGTCGACCCGCCAACGGGCACCGACGAGGCGGGGAATGTGCCGCTGCTGATCGAGCAGCGGGATCCGTTCTATCGAGGCCGTGGGAGGACCTTGCTCACGCAGGGTTTCCAGCGTGAGGCCGGCGGCGGCGGCCTCGGACAGCAGCAGCCCCAGCGGCCGGTGGTAGAAACGCAGCGCTCGGCCGCCGGCGGACTCGTCGTGCCACCCGGTCGACAAGTAATCGCCGATCCTCCACAACACCTCACCGTCGCTCTGATCGACGACGGGGGCGGAACCGGGGGCGGTCGAAAGCGGATGATTGGCGACAGCCACGAACCGCCCCCCGTTACGCAACACACGGCCGACTTCCCGAAACAGCCCAGAGAGGGATGGCAGATGCTCGAGCACGAGCACCGCATAGGCGAGGTCGAACCGATCGGTGTCCAGCGGCACGAGCGATGGCAGCGAGCCCGACACGACTTCACCAAGGAGGGCGGCGTCCTCCAGAAGAGAAGCAGCGTTGTCGAACCCGACCACTCCGGCACCGCGAGCACGGACCTGTTCCATCACCCGACCCGTCCCGCAGCCGATATCGAGCGCCTCCAGACCTGCTACGTCACCCGCCAGCTCCCAGAAGAGCGGATCGACTTCATCGGCGTACGCCGGATCTGTGAGAATCTCTGCTCTCCACCAGTCGGCGAGGTCGTCCCACATCGCCTCAGCGCGGCAGGATCTCGCGCAAGAACTTGCCCGTATAGCTGTCGGCAACCGCGGCCACGTCTTCCGGGGTGCCGGCAGCCACGATCCGACCACCCCCCTCGCCGCCTTCCGGCCCGAGGTCGATCACATGGTCGACCGTCTTGATCACGTCGAGGTTGTGCTCGATGACCACCACCGTGTTCCCGTTGTCGACCAACCGCTGAAGGACGGACAGGAGCCGGTTCACGTCCTCGAAGTGGAGACCGGTCGTCGGCTCGTCGAGGATGTAGAACGTCCGCCCGGTGGCCCGCTTTCCGAGCTCGGCCGCCAGCTTGACCCGCTGGGCCTCTCCCCCCGACAGCGTGGGGGCCGGCTGACCGAGGCGGATGTAGCCGAGGCCCACATCCTCCAGCGTCTGCAAGATGCGGGCGATGCTCGGCTGGTTGGCGAAGAAGCCCAGCGCCTCGGTGACCGGCATCTCCAGGACATCGGCAATCGTCTTGCCCTTCCAGTGGATCTCGAGGGTATCGCGGTTGTAGCGAGCCCCTTTGCACACCTCGCAGGGAATGTACACGTCGGGCAGGAAGTGCATCTCGATCTTGAGGGTGCCGTCACCCTTGCAGTGCTCGCACCGCCCTCCTTTGACGTTGAAACTGAAACGGCCCGGCTTGTAGCCCCGAGCCTTGGCCTCCGGGCTGGCGGCGAACAACGTGCGGATGCGGTCGAACAGCTTCGTGTAGGTGGCCGCGTTCGACCGGGGAGTTCTTCCGATCGGGCTCTGGTCGATGTTGATGACCTTGTCGATATGGTTGGTGCCGTTGATCCGCTTGTGGCGTCCCGGCATCGTCCTCGATCGGTAGAGGCTCTGCTGCAGGCCCCGCCAGACGACTTGTTGCACGAGCGAGCTCTTCCCCGAGCCCGAAACGCCGGTCACAGCGACGAACACGCCCAGCGGGAACTCGACATCGATGTCCTGCAGGTTGTTCTCCGAAGCCCCGACCACCTTGATCGTCTTGCTCTTCTGGGGAGGACGGCGGACCAGCGGGATCTGGATGGTGCGTTTGCCGGACAGATATTCGCCGGTGATCGACTCCGAGACCCGGACGATGTCCTCGACCGTGCCCTGGGCGACGATTTCTCCGCCGTGCTCACCGGCGCCCGGACCGATGTCGACGATGTGATCGGATACCCTGATCGTGTCCTCGTCGTGCTCGACCACGATCACCGTGTTCCCGAGGTCCCGCAGCCGCAGCAGCGTCTCGATCAAGCGCTGGTTGTCACGCTGGTGGAGGCCGATGGACGGCTCGTCCAGGATGTAGAGGACCCCCACCAGCCCCGAACCAATCTGGGTGGCGAGGCGAATCCGCTGGGCCTCACCCCCGGCGAGCGTGGCGGCGCTGCGGGAAAGCGACAGGTAGTCGAGGCCTACGTCCAGCAGGAATTGGAGACGGGACTTGATCTCGCGCAAGATCAAGTCGGCGATCTTGGCGTCCCGCGCCTCGAGTTCGAGGGTGGCAAAGTGGGAGGCCGCCCGATGCAAGGGCAGATCCGAGATCTCGTGCAGCGGAACTCCCGAGACGGTCACGGACCGGGCGAACTCGTTGAGGCGAGCTCCCTCACAGGTCGCACACGGCACTTCTCGCATGAACTGCTGGTAATACTCCCGCTGGCTCTCGGAATCGGTTTCGGTGTGGAGCCGTTCGACGAAATTGATCACGCCCTCGTACACGGTCGTGTAGCGACGCAGCCGGTTCCATCGATTCCGATACTCGACGTCAACCGGCTTGTCGGCCAGGCCATGCAGCACGACGTCGCGCTGCTTCTTGGTGAGGTTCTTCCACGGTGCCGAGGTGTCGATGCCCACGCTGGATGCCGCCGCCGCCAGAACGCGCTTGTAATACCGGTCGCTGTTGCCGGCCCAGACGGCAATGGCGCCCTCGTCGAGTGACTTGTCGGGATCGGGGATGATGAGCTCCGGGTCGACCTGGAACCGCGTTCCCAGGCCCGCGCAGGCGGGGCAGGCGCCATATGGGCTGTTGAACGAGAAGTTGCGCGGCTGCAGTTCGTCGAACGAGAGGCCATCCACCTCACACGCGAGGTGCTGGCTGAACGTGAGAGTGTCGCCGTCGATTATTTCCACCATGGCCACGCCCTCGGCCAGCCCCAGGGCGGTCTCCAGCGAGTCCGTGAGGCGGCGGTTGATGCCGGGCTTGGCAACAAGACGGTCGACGACCACCTCAACGTCATGCTGGTAGTAGCGGTCCAACCGGATGTCCTCGGTCAGGTCCATGACCTCGCCGTCGACCCGGGCCCGGCTGAACCCCTGCTTGGCCAGGTCTTTGAAGAGATTCTCGAACTCCCCTTTCCTGCTGCGAACGACCGGGGCCAGGATCTGGAAGCGGGTTCCCTCCTCCAGCTCTGCCACCTGGTCGACGATCTGCTGCGGGGTCTGGCGTTTGACCACCCGCCCACACTTGGGACAGTGCGGCACCCCGATGCGGGCATACAGGAGCCGGAGGTAGTCGTGAATCTCGGTGACTGTCCCGACGGTCGAGCGGGGATTGCGGCTCGCCGTCTTCTGGTCGATCGAGATGGCGGGCGAGAGCCCTTCGATGAACTCGACGTCGGGCTTCTCCATCTGGCCCAGGAACTGACGGGCGTAGGCCGACAGGCTCTCCACGTAGCGGCGCTGCCCCTCGGCGTAGATGGTGTCGAACGCCAGGCTGGATTTGCCAGAGCCGGACAGACCGGTGAACACGATCAGGTGATCGCGGGGCAGCTCCAACGACAGGTTCTTGAGGTTGTGCTCCTTGGCGCCCCGTATGACGATGTTCTGGTCAGCGCGACCCATCACGTGTCCCCGCGTGCTTCGACCCTCTGCGTGCGAGACCGGAGTCTATGCCGCGGCCTCACAGCCGGGGCTGCCCGTCCCCTCATCCGGTCGCCGCCACCATCTCTCGCAGCTCACGCTTGAGGTCCTCTACCTCATCTCGAATCCGGGCGGCGTACTCGAAGCGCAGCTCCCGAGCCGCTTCGTGCATCTCGTCCTCCAGGCTCTGGATGAGGCGCCGCAGGTCGTCGGCGGGCAGCGCCAACGGAGCCCGTTCCTCCCGGCGCCTCCGACTCACGGCGTCCCCTTCACCCGAGCCGACCAGCTCCAGGATGTCGGTGATGTTCTTTCGTACCGTGACCGGATCGATGCCGTGCTTCTCGTTGTACGCCTGCTGGGTGACGCGCCGCCGATTGGTCTCGTTGATCGCCCGCTGCATCGAGTCGGTCACGGTATCGGCGTACATGACGACTTGACCGTTCACGTTGCGAGCCGCCCGGCCGATCGTCTGGATCAGGCTCGTCTCCGAGCGCAAGAATCCTTCTTTGTCGGCATCGAGGATCGCCACCAACGAGACTTCGGGCAGGTCCAGGCCCTCCCGCAGCAGATTGATGCCGACCAGGACATCGAACTCTCCCACTCTCAACTCGCGCAAGATCTGGACCCGCTCGAGTGTGTCGATTTCCGAGTGGAGGTACTTGCACCGGATTCCCAGCTCGAGGAGGTAGTCGGAGAGGTCTTCGGCCATCTTCTTGGTGAGGGTGGTGACCAGCACCCGCTCATCGTTCTCCGCCCGCTGATGGATTTCTCCCACCAGGTCGTCGATCTGGCCTTTCGTGGGGCGGACGATGATCTCGGGGTCGATCAGTCCGGTCGGCCGCACCAGCTGTTCGACGACGCCCTTCGAGTGCTCCAACTCGAAGGGGCCGGGGGTGGCGGACATGAACACGACCTGGTTGGATTTGTCGAGCCACTCGTCGAACTCGAGCGGACGGTTGTCGATCGCCGATGGCAGCCGGAACCCGTGCTCTACCAGTGTCTCCTTGCGGCTCCGATCCCCGGCGTACTGGCCCCTGATCTGGGGCACCGTGACGTGGCTCTCGTCGATGACGGTGACGTAATCGTCGGGAAAATAGTCCAGCAACGTATAGGGCGCTTCGCCCGGCCGGCGCCCGTCGAGGTGGCGGCTGTAGTTCTCGATACCGGAGCAGAAACCCACCTCGCGCATCATCTCGAGGTCATAGGCGGTCCGCATGCGGAGCCGCTGGGCCTCCAACAGCTTGCCCGCCCCCTCCAGCTCTTCCAGCCGTTCGGCCAGCTCGACCTCGATGTCGGTTATGGCCTGCTCCATGCGTTCCCGGCTCGTCACGTAGTGGGAGGCGGGATACACCCACAACTCCTGCATCTCCTCGATCACCTCGCCGGTGAGCGGGTTCATCCGCAGAATGCGCTCGACCTCGTCGCCGAAATACTCGACTCGGGCCACGGTCTCCTCGTAGGCAGGGAACACCTCGAGCGTGTCACCCCGCACACGAAAATTTCCCCGGGTCAAGTTGACCTCGTTGCGCTCGTACTGAATGGAGGTCAGGCGCCGCATGGCCAGCTCCAATGGGTACTCGACCCCCCGCACGATCCGCAACAGTTGTCCCTCGTACTGGTCGGGAGATCCCAGCCCGTAGATACACGAGACCGACGCCACGATGATGACGTCTTCCCGGTACAGAAGGCCCGAAGTGGCCGAGTGGCGCAGGCGGTCGATCTCGTCATTGACCGAGGAGTCCTTCTCGATGTAGGTGTCGGTTTGGGGGATGTAGGCCTCAGGCTGGTAATAGTCGTAGTAGGAGACGAAGTACTCGACTTTGTTGTTGGGGAAGAACTGGCGAAACTCGTTGGCGAGCTGGGCGGCCAGTGCCTTGTTGGGGGCGATGACGAGCGCAGGTCGCTGGACCTTCTCGATGAGCCAGGCAATGGTGGCTGACTTGCCTGATCCGGTGATGCCGAGAAGGGTCTGGAACTCATCGCCGCGCTCGATGCCTGCTGCCAGCGCGTCGATCGCCTCCGGCTGGTCGCCGGAGGGCGCGAAATCGGCCTCCACCTTGAACATGGACGGGAGTGTACGCCGAGGCACGGACAAGAATCTCGAAGACCTGGCCCCATGCTTGTCGAAAGCTCCAGCCGGTCCGATGGGAAAAAAGTACCCAGCACAAGAGAAGGAGCCCGGCGATGACGCCGGGCTCCTTCAGCTGTTTAGTCCCCAGGACTAGTTAGTGGTCGCTCCACCACCCTGGGCGTTGTCGATCTGGGTGTTGACGGTGTCGAAGGTCTCATCGACGTTGTCACCAACGGCGCGGACGGCGACCATGGCCACCACGGCGATCAGAACGACGAGCATGGCGTACTCCACCATCGAGGCGCCTTCGTCAGTGTTGCGATACACCATGAACTTGGTATAAGCCTTGAGCATTGGATTGTCTCCTTGGGTGCGTGTGCGTACCTTTCGTAGGTCAATGTACGGCCGATTCGGGAGACGCCTCCATGGGTCGGAAGCACCAGATTTTTACGGACCATGCTCCCCTGCCCGGAAGGACTAGATACCGGGGAAACGGCTACAAACCGAGGCGGATGGCCTCGACCGCCGCCTGGGCGCGATCGCTGACTGCCAGCTTGTCGTAAATCGAGGCCAGGTGGTTCTTCACCGTCTTCTGGGAGATGAACAGCTTGTCGGCCAGCTCGTGGGTCGACGACACCCCGGTGGCGAGCAGCGACAGCAGCTCCCGTTCCCGCGCCGTCAGGGCGGCGGCGCCCGGGTCGAGCACCGGCTCCATGTGATCGGTGAGGTCGTAATCGGCGTCGATGAAGCCTTCGCCGGCGGCAGCCGCTCGCATCGCCGCCGCCAGCCTGGGCAGCGGAGTTGATTTCGAGAGGAAGCCCACGGCGCCCGCCTCCACTGCCTGGTCGAGTACCACCGGAGATTCATGCATGGTGACCACGATCGCAGGCGGCCGATCTTTGAGCTGACGGAGGGCGTCGAGCCCCGTCATCTCCGGCATGTCGACGTCGACCATGATGACGTCCGGCGTGACTTCTTCCAAGCGGTCCATCAGGTCCTTGCCGGACGAAGCGGTTCCCAGCACCTGGATGTCCGGCACCGCCCCCAGGGCCTGTTCGAGCCCTTCGCGCAAGAGGTCATGATCATCGGCGATGAGGACCCGAATCATCGATGATCCCATTCCACCATGATGGAGGTGCCCATCCCGGGGGCACTCTCGATCACGAGCTGGGCATCCATTTTTCGCGCTCGTTCCCGCATTCCGACAACACCGTAGTGTTTGTCCACCGGTATACCGGGGTCGAAGCCGACCCCATCGTCGCTGATTCGGATCGAGCCGATATCGCGGTCAACGAGTCCGGAAATGCGGATTTCGTCGGCGCCGGAGTGGCGCACGGCGTTGCGCACCGCCTCACTCATCAGCGACACGGCCTCATTGCCGAGGACGGCACGCGGGCCGCGTCGTTCCTGGAGGTCGACGACGATTTTCGAGTCGGGGTAGTCGGTGGCCAGCCCGCGGGCATGTCGCAACAGGGAGATCCTCTCGCTTTGGCGCAGATCGGCCACAGTCGCTCTCACTTCTTCCACGAGGCCCGCCACGTTCGATCGCAGAGCCTCGAGCTCCCCGCTCTGGGCCGGGTCCGCCTGCAGCATGGCGACGTCGAGACCCAGGCCCAGGGAGGCGAGAGAAGGGCCGATCTCGTCGTGAAGGTCGCGGGCCAGTCGGACGCGCTCTTCCTGGACCGCCCGCCAAGCGATCTCCTGCAGAATGAGAATGTTGGAGAAGGCAAGCGCCATCGGCCGCACGCCGTTCTCGACCACCGAGCGCTCGTGATACTCGAATTCGTGGCCGCGGCCGAGAATCACGATGCCCACCTCGCGGTTGCCCACCGAGAGAGGGATTCTGAGGTCGTGCGTCGGCTCTCCGTGCCCGGACCGGGCCACCACGACTGGTCCGTCTTTGCCGGAAATCGCCACCTGACCGATCTGGTATTCGACCAGAGACGAAAGATGTTCGAGCGCCGTCTCCCCCACGGAAACCGGGTTGAGCTCGGCCCCCTCCGCCATGGCATTCAACCGCCGTAGCAACTGGTTGGCGCTTTGCAACCGCTCGATGTGACTCTGGGATTCATCGCTGGCCTCCAACAAGGCCTCCGCCGTCATGTTGGCCTCGACGAGCAGATAGCGGGCATAGGACAGCAACACTGCGATCAGCAGATACAGTCCGGTCCAGCCCAACACCTGGGGTGCCAGGGCCTGGTCGAGCCCACCGATCAGCACCAGCGCCGCGATCGACAGTACCGCTGTCTCGAGCCCCAGCCGCCAACCGGCAACGGCGCTGGCAAAGAACACGGGAGTGATCGTCAGCAGCAGGTATGGGCTCTCCGTTCGCCCCGTCAACAGCACCGCCATCATCGACGCCACGGTGCCACCCACGGCGAGCACCTCGCGGGCCCAGCGCGAGCGGCGAACGGAAGGACGAATGCTTTGATATGTCACGATGAACCCGGCTGCGATGAGACCCGCCGCCACGATGGCGGGGCCGGTGCCCATCTGGATCACCGACACCAGCACCCCCAGGCCGAGCGCGGTCCATTGCACGACCGTCAATACCCGGTCGAACCGGTCCTCCCAGTCGGACGCCCGATCCCACATGGCCATCAGGCTACAGTGACCCGATGGTCGGAGTCATTGTGTCGGGCGGCATCGCCTCGGGGAAAAGCACCGTGACCGGGATCATGCTCGAGGGGGGCGCGGCGGTGGTCCATGCAGATGAGATCGGCCATTTCGTGCTTCGGCCTGAGGGAGAAGCCTTCAGCGCCGTGGCGGAGCAATGGCCCCAGGTGGTCGACAACGACCGCATCGACCGCGGACGTCTCGCCGAAATCGTCTTCGCCGACCCTGCGGAGCTGGCCCGCCTGGAGGCCATCACCCATCCCGCCATCGGTCGCAAGATCCGCGAGATCACCCGGCTCGTCCACACCGCTCTGTTCGTGGTCGAGATCCCCGTCATGGCCCGCTTCCTCGGTGATGAATGGGTACGGGTGGCCGTGGTCGCCGACTCTGACACCCGCCGGGCGCGGCTGTTGGCCCGCGGCATGGATAGCCACGATATCGAGGGGCGCATGGCCGCCCAGCCGACCGACGCCGCCTGGCGGGACGAGGCCGATCACGTCATCACCAACGACGGGAGCATGGCAGAACTGCGCTCCGCTGTGACGGAGTTGTTGGTGACCCTCCGAACGGCACCGGGGTCCGATCTAGCCGAATAAGCCTGATTCCTGGATGCTCAGCACAGCTGGGCCCAGGAGCACGATGAAGATCACCATGATGAGCAACACCAGCGGGCCGATCAGTTTCACCGGCGCGGCGTGTGCCTTCTCCTGTGCGATCTGGCGACGCTTGATTCGCATTTCGTCGGCCTGAACACGCAGCGTCCGCGCAATCGAAACGCCGAATGCCTCTGCCTGCATCATGGCGAGCAGGAATCCACGCAGCTCGTCGACCCCGGTACGGTCGCGCAGGTTGCGCATCGCCGTCCGGCGAGCCACCCCGACGCGCGTCTCCTGGATCATGCGATGAAACTCGTCGCTGAGCTCACCGGGGACGACCTTCACGACTCGGGCGAGAGCAGCGTCGAAGCCGAGACCGGCTTCGACCGAGATCACCAGAAGATCCAGCACGTCAGGAAGCTGCGACCGGATAGCGGTATTGCGATCATCGATCGTGCGGTTGAGCCAGGCGTCGGGCCCGAAAACGCCCCCAAACACCAGCAACCCGAGCATCAGAATTTTCATACCCGGCTCCTGGCCACCCTGGGCCAAGCCCCACACCAGAATGGCAAGGATCACGGCGCCGACCTTGATGATGGCGAACGTCGAGGCGTCGAGGTTGCCCGGATTGCCGGCCATGAGGATCCTCTGCTCGGTGCGTTCGATCCACGAGACGGGCGTCCACCGGGTGAACAGGCCGCCGAACCGTTCGAGTATGGGTGCGATCACGCGTTCGGTAAATGGACGCTCCATCTCGTCATCGCGGTTGGCCTCGACCTGTGCTGCGATGCGCCGGCCATAGGTGGCAAGGCGTTCCTTGGTGGTGGCTCGGGCGGAAACAAACCCAGAACCGACCGCGTACGACGTGAGGCCCACGAGCGCGACGACCGATCCGGCCGCTGTCATCTGCAAAAGTGCCGGATCCATCATTACACCTCGATGTCCACGATCTTGCGGACCCAGGCGATCGCCCCTGCCATGAGGCCGAGGCAGACCCCGACCAGGATCCAACCGGTGGTGGACGCCGTCAGTTGCATGAGATACGGGCGGTTGTTCACGTATAGGAACATCACGAGAAAGATGGGCATCAACAGGAGGATGCCGGCGCTGAAGCGGCCTTCGGCCGACAGGGCTCGCACTTCCCGTCGCAGGCGCGTGCGCTGCAGCATCGTGTCACTCACGATGTCGAGCACCTCGGCCAGGTTGCCTCCGACCTCCCGCTGAATCTCGGTGGACATGACGACCCATTCGAAGTCGCTCGAGTTCATCCGCTGACTGATGCCGCTCATGGCGGAGCCAACGGTTCGGCCAAGGCGCACTTCGGCAACTGCCCGGTTGTATTCGCGTGCCGTGGGCTGGGGGGCCTCGGCGGCAACGGCTTCCATGGCCTGAAGGAACGACTGCCCGGAGCGCAGCGAAGTTGCCAGCAAACCGAGCACGCTCGGGAGCTGTTCCTCGAACTTCTTTCGGTCACGTGCCGCAATCTGGTTCACCACCACGTACACGACGGCGACCAGCGCCACCGCGGTCAAGAGACCGGCGGCAATCGATTCGACCCAGAGGCCAACTGCCAGTGCGATGATCACCGATGAGGTGAGGGCGAATGCCACCGCCTCTCCCGGCCGCCAGGGCAGGTTGGCCGACTCGAGCAGGTTGGAGATCGGCTGCATCAAGCCGCGGTCAGAGGCGAACCCTTCCGCCCGCTGGGACAGCAAGCCGAAGCCGGGGAGTTTGCCGAGGATCGTCCCGGAGTCCTCTTCGGCTTCCTCGACATTGGACTTGGACACGTAGCTCTCGAGGCGCCGGCTGAGGGCGGCCTGGGAGTTGCGGTAGGACTCGAAGACCACCCACCCGATGAGGGCGGCGGCGATGGCAGCTGCAGCTACGGCCCCCACGCCGAACCAGGTCCGGTGTTCGGGGTTGGCGACGAGAGGCACCGAGAGCTGAGGCTCGAACGTGGCAAATGACTCGACCAGCGTCTCCTCTTCGACGTTGGGGACCAGCACGTTGATTGCGGTCGAGGCCTCCAGGTAGGAGACGTCGAAGCTCAGCTCTTCAGCCAGGCGGACGGTTGATTCGAACGCCACCACCACGCGATTGATCTGGGGTCGATCGGCTGTAACCATCGCTGATTCCACCGCAGCACGGTCGCCACCGGAGATGATCCGGTCCCCGATCTGCTGCAGGATGCCCGGATCCGGCTCGCCTCCGCTCAGCGCGATGACGGTGACATCCATGCTGTCGATGGCTGCCAGCGCCTCGGCCTTTTCGACGCTGCTGTCGGTGTCGACACCGGAGGTGATGATGAAGACCTGCGGAGTGATGTCGGTCCCGAAGAGTTTGGGAAGCCTGTTGAGGGCATCAAAGAGGCGGGTTTGCTCCGATGGTGCGATGCTGTTGGCCTCGATGTTGAGCAGGATCTCGCTCTGGGTGGAGATCTGTGATCCCGGGTTAGCGTCGATCGGAACCAGCCGGATGCGGTCCGCCGGGTTCTTCTTGCCGATGAGCACGCCCGCCAGCGCCTGGGCTTCAGCAACCCGATCAGGATGCGCGTCGACGAGAATGGCCATCGGGTAGTCGGCCGCGATGGCGGAAACACTCTCGAGCTCGAAGTCGACCGGTACCCCGTTTTCGGTGATCGCCAGGTTGTCGGCCGAAAACGAGTTCGACCCGACGTCGACCGCCAGACGCACCGTCGGGTGCTCGGTGATATTGGCCTGAACGATATCGACCGAGCGTTCGACCGACTGGGCCGACGCCGGCACAGCCACGACCGCCAGCAACAGCAGTAACACGAGCTGAGCGGAAAGGAGGCGCCTCAGCATCAGAATTCGTCGAGCCCGCCCGCGAACGGCTCCGGAGCGAACAGCTCGGGCGGAACGGGGAATCCTGCTTCCGCCAGATCCTGGGCGAACGTGGGCCGAACCCCGGTGGCCTTGAGCCTTCCCAGGTACCTGCCGTGTTCGTCGACGCCCATGCCGTAGTCGAACTTGTACAGATCCTGAGTGGTGATCACTTCACCCTCCATCCCCAAGACCTCGGTGATGTGGGTGATCCGGCGGGTGCCATCCCGCAGCCGCATCAGGTGGACGATGAGGTCCACGGCCGAAGAAACCTGCTCGCGAATTGCCCGCATCGGCATGTCGATGCCCGACATGAGCACCATGGTCTCGATCCGGGCCAGTGTGTCGCGCGGAGCGTTGGAGTGGACGGTGGTGAGCGAGCCGTCGTGACCAGTGTTCATGGCCTGCAGCATGTCGAGGGACTCTCCCCCGCGAACCTCGCCGACCACGATTCGGTCGGGCCGCATTCGCAGGGAGTTCTTGACGAGGTCCCGAATCGAGACAGCCCCCTTGCCCTCCAGGTTGGGGGGACGGGACTCGAGGCTGAGCACGTGTTCCTGGTGAAGCTGCAATTCGGCGGCATCTTCGATCGTGACGATCCGCTCATCTGTCGGGATGTAGGACGACAACACATTCAGCATCGTCGTCTTACCGGAACCGGTGGCCCCGCTGACGATCGTGTTGAGCCGCCCGTTGATGCACTGGCGGAGGAACTGGGCGGCGTTTTCCGTCATCGAGCCGAAGCGGATGAGGTCGGCTTCGACCAGGGGATCGACCGAGAACTTGCGAATGGTGAGAAAGGGGCCACCGATGGCCAGAGGCTTGACGACGGCGTTGACACGGGACCCGTCCGGGAGGCGGGCGTCGACCATCGGCGTCGATTCGTCGATTCGACGTCCTACCTGGCTGACGATCTTCTCGATGATGCGCCGCAGGTGGGTGGCGTCCACGAACTGAGCTGCGGCCAGCTCGAGGCGACCCGATCGCTCCACGTAGACGAGGTGGGGCCCGTTGACCATGATCTCGGTGATGTCTTCGTCCTTGAGGAGCGAATCGATGGGGCCGTATCCGAGCACGTCATCGGAGATCTCCTGCATCATTGCGTCGCGCTCCGCCCGCGAGATCGGGATGGACTCCTCCTGGTCCAGGGCCCAATCGAGCATTTCCATGACGCGAACCTTGAGCTCGGCGTCGCTCATCTGGCGGTCATAGAGCTGAGGGCCAAGGCCTTCTACGACCTTGAAGTGCAGCCTCCGTTTGAGGTCCTGCAGGTCTCCTCCTCCTTTGGAGGAGCCCGGCCGGGGAGTCTGTCCCGACTCGGCTGCTTTGGCGGCGGCTACCCGCTCTGACAAAGAGCTCATCTCAGTCCTCCTGTCTGCTAGAACCAGCGTCGTTTGCGGCCCCCGTCGGCGACCACGGTCTCCGAGGTGAGCACCAACTTGGCGATCTCTTCGAAGGCCTTGGCCGGCTTCGACTTGGGGTGCCCTTCGACAATCGGCACGCCTTCGTTGATGGATGCCGGCAACAGACCATCCGAGGGGATGGCACCGCTGATTTCGAAGCGGAGCGAGCGCTCGATCTCGCCCATGTCCAACCGGGCCTTGGAGTTGCTCCGATTGAGCACGATGCGAATGGCGTTCGAGGGGAAGTTGAGGATGCGCAGAGTTTCGAGGGCGAGCTTGGCATTTTTGATGCTGGGTAAATCCATGTCGACCACGAACAGCACCTGTTCCGACCGCTCGAGGACGGCCAGCAGGCGGTCGTCCAGCGCCGGGGCGGTGTCAACCACCACGTAGTCGAACATACCTTTCATCAGGTCGAGGATGTTGGTGAGGATGGGTGTCGGCACCTCGTCGGCGAAGGCCGGCTCCAGCGGCGCCGCCAGCAGTTTCATACCGCTCGGGTGCTCGGTGAGAACACTGGCCAGAAACGCGGCGTCGAGTCCCTCGCCCTCCTTGGCTGCGTTGACGATCGTTTGGCGAGGATCGACCTGGAGTACCAGAGCCACGTCGCCAAACTGGAGATTCGCATCAACGATGGCAACCGCCCCCGGCTCGCTCCAGCGGGCCAGTAGCGAGGCGACGTTGGTGGCAACGACCGTCTTGCCGCTTCCCCCTTTGGCCGCCATGACCGTGATCAACTTGCCATCACGGCGGACGGGACGCTCGGGAGCTGTGCTCGGCTGCGCCGGCTGGGAACTGGCACGATGCTGCATCAGCCGCGACGCCTGGTCGAGTGCCGAAGAGACGGCATCGGGCTGCAGAGGCTCCTCCACGATGTCGCGGAAACCCGTTCGGATGGCGCGACGCAGCGTGTCATTGTCGATGTTTCTCGGCGCCACGAGCACCATCACCACGTCCGGATTGACGTCGTAGGTCTCGATGGACAGCAGCCCGCTCGGGGTGGCGAATGACGGACCCCAGAAGATCACCTCGACCTCTGACCGGGAAGCCAGATCGACCGCTTCTTGCGCCGATGTTGTCGTGAAGACCTCACCGGCGAACAAGAGCTTCGACTCGGCCAGGAAACCTTCGTCGCCATCGACGATGGCGACGCCTTCGGATGCGAATTGATTACTCAAAGAGATTCTCCCGTGTGATGCCCGTCGTGGCGACAGGAGTGAAATCGTCCGGTACCAGCGTGAAGTAGGTGTCCCCGTTGAGAGTGGCGTAGACCAGCCTCTCGGCCTCCTCGGCGGTCACCGCGACTGTGACGAGCCCGAACTGGGTGATCGTGCTGACCGGCTGACCGTTCTGGTCGAGCTCGGTTCCCGTGCTGGTCAGAATCACGTGGTCGTTCTCGTCGTCGCCGGTCACGATCTGTTCACCCACGGCCAGGACCTCGAGCCCCTGGAGAACGAAGCGTGTTTCCACACTCTGCTTGGCGGCCTCGACCAGCGCCAGCACCTCTTCCCGGGTGGCGTCGACGTCAATCGCATCGAACTCGATGCCCGAGCTGCCGATATTGACGAGGACATTGACGCGGTCTCCCGGGCGAGGGAAACCCCCGACGGCGGCCTCAGCCGATATCTGCAGCGACATGGCCTGGCGGCCGCGCGGGATGCGCTCGGACAGCGGTTCGCTGGCTGTCACATCGTTGGCGTCTTCCCATTGGAGCGACGTGAGGATCTCGTTGGCGGCGATCGGACCCACCGAGATCCGGTTCTCGAGCACGACCCGCAGGTCCGCTTCGGAGGCGATGGCCACCGAGTTCTCGCCGCCCGGTAGGAACTCACGGTTCTCCAGGCTCTTGACGAACAGCCCGTTGGCAATGACCTCGTCCCCCGATATGCCGGCGGGCAGATCTTCGGTCGCCCGGTACACGTCCACCAGCGTGAACTTGTCTTGTGCGGCCTGATCAACCGAGGCGAGATACCTCCACACGGAAAACCCGGCGACCGCCGCTAGCACGAGGGCGACGGCCACTACGGCGATGCGCTTTCCCAACGTCGAACTCCTTGTTTGACCATTGACCCGCTGTGACGGGCGCGGTACTTACCCGCGAGGAAATACATCGGAACGCGTTCAACCGAACTGAAAGTGTTTCTGATTGCGTTGCCGGGTAGATGCGCTCCGCCAGAGCACTCGAACACCGCGTGGCAACCCCGGCGTACTCTCTGGTGTGATCGGACCGGCCTTCAGCGGCGAGGGCTAGTTGCCTACACCCTTTTCTTTCAGCTCCTGCAGGATCGCCTCGAGCGAGGCGTCGGCCGTGAAATGGGGCGAGCGGTCCGACGTTTCCTCGCTCTCCGAGGTGTAGTCCTTGCTCCGTTCGGGACGCTTCTTCTGCGGCCGCCCCTGCTGGCCCTGAGTCTGCTGACGATCCTGCCATTCGGGCATGGCCTGCTTGATCGACAACGAGATTCGCCGTCGCTCCGCATCGATCTCGGTGATCTTGACCTTGACCGACTGGTCCACCGACAATTCCAGTTCGGGACTCTCGACGTGGTGGAGGGCGATCTCGGATACGTGGACCAGACCCTCCACGCCGTCGGTAACCGACACGAATGCCCCAAACGGCACAGTCTTGGTGACCTTGCCGTCGAGGATCGATCCCACGCCGTGCTCCTCGGCAAAGGTGGCCCACGGGTCATCCCGGGTTTGACGAATCGACAGAGAGATACGCTCGCGTTCACGGTCGACTTCGAGCACCTTTACCTGGACTTTGTCACCCACCGTCACCACCTCGGACGGGTGCGTGACGTGCTGCCAGGAGAGCTCAGAAACGTGCACGAGACCATCCATCCCGCCCAGATCGACAAAGGCGCCGAAGTTCACGACCGAAGAAACCACGCCATCGCGGACATCGCCTTCGGCGAGGTCGCTCAGGAACGCATGACGCTGCTCGGCTTGTTCGTCCTCGAGGTAGGCCCGCCGGGAGAGCACGACGTTGTTGCGGTTCTTGTCCAACTCGATGACCTTGGCCTCGATCTCCTCGCCGACATAGGGCTGAAGATCACGCACACGCCGAAGCTCGACCAGGGAGGCCGGCAAGAACCCACGCAGGCCGATGTCGACGATCAAGCCGCCTTTCACGACCTCGATGACCGGGCCGTTGACCGTGCCGTTTTCGTGCATGATCTTTTCGATCGTGCCCCAGGCTCGCTCATACTGGGCGCGCTTTTTGGAGAGAATCAGGCGGCCCTCGGCGTCTTCCATCTCGAGCACCATGGCCTCAACCACGTCTCCGATGCTGACGACCTCAGCGGGGTTGGCGTTGTTGCGGATCGACAGCTCGTTGGCAGGGATCACACCCTCTGACTTGTACCCGATGTCGACCAGGGCCTCATCATGATCGATCCTCACGACGGTCCCCTCGATGAGGTCGCCCTCCTTGAACTCCAGCACGGTCTTCTCGATGGCGGACTCGAAGTCTTCGGGCGACAGATCATCGGGCAGATCATCGAAACCCGTGTTCATCTTGACCACGGAGATCTCCCGCGGAGGACGCGGTGCCAGCTCGGCGGGAGCCGCCTCCACCTCACCGGCGGCTGGCTCCACCGGGGCAGGAGCAGGAGGAGCCGAGTCACCATCGGAGGAAGCCGGCGAAGGGCCCGGCTCCGCCGGTGCCGGTTCAACCGCCGTCTCCTCCGTGTCGACGGTGGACGGCGGCTGCGCCATCTCGTCGGGTGGGGTCGTGGCCTCGGAGGCCTCGCTCGGCGCAGGGGAATCTGCAGGGATCGGCTCCTCGATGGAAACGGGAGCGTCGGTCAATGGGTTGGTTTCTTCTTCGATCATTTGGTTTCTTGTTCTTTGCTTACTGTCCAGATCGTACCGGGACCCGATCCGCCGCAACAGCGCTGTAGGCGTGCTACGGAGAGGGCGAGTTCACAATCTCACGTGTCCGTCGGCTACGAGCCAACAGCCACCGGATGGAACGAACTGGTTGGAAGCGTCCGTGGACGCGACCAGAAGGCTACCACAACTGGAACGCGATGTTCGTAATCGCTCAATCCTTCGTGTCGGCCAATGTTCGGCCGGTAGCGGTATCGACCTTTAGCGGCACTTTCAGCTCCGCGACGCTCTCCATGATCCGGCGGGTGGTCTCCGTGGCGGTCTCGACCTCGTCCATCGGCGCTTCAATCACCAGCTCATCGTGGATTTGAAGGATCTGGCGACTGGTGAGGCCACGAGCGAAAAACTCTTCGTCAAGCCGGATCATCGCCATCTTGATGAGGTCGGCGGCAGATCCCTGAATGGGTGCATTCAACGCCATCCGCTCTCCCGTCTGCCGCACGCGGAAGTTGCCGGAGGCCAACTCCGGCAGATACCGACGGCGTCCAAAGACCGTCGTCGTATAGCCCGTCCGGCGCGCCTCGGCCACCACCCCGTTCATGAACTCCTGCACCCGGGGGAACTGGGTGAAATAGGCATCGATGTGCTCCTGTGCTTCTTCGCGGTCGATTTCGAGACGGGACGCCAGCCCGAAGGCCTCCATTCCGTAGAGCAGGCCGAAGTTCACCACCTTGGCGCGACGGCGCATGTCGGAGTCCACCTCCGATATCCGGATACCATTGACCCGGGCTGCGGTGGCGGAATGGATGTCCTGGTCTTGTTCGAATGCCTCGATCAGACCGGGATCCTCGGTGAGGTGCGCGAGGATACGGAGCTCGATCTGGGAGTAGTCGGCCACGACAAACGTACATCCCTCCCCGGCCACGAACGCCTTTCGAATGGTCCTCCCCTCCTCCGAACGCACCGGGATGTTTTGCAGGTTGGGCCGTTCCGATGACAGCCGGCCGGTGGCGGCTGCCGTCTGATTGAACACCGCATGCACCCGTCCGTCGGAGCCGATGAGCGGCAGGAACCCGTCCACGTAGGTCGAGCGGAGCTTTTCGAGCTGGCGGTACTCCAGCAGGGCCTCTACCACCGGGTGGTCCAGCTTGGCCAACACGGATGCGTCGGTGCTCGGCTGACCTTTCGGGGTCTTCTTGAGGATCGGTAGCTCCAGGTCCTCGAACAGCACCTGGCGTAGCTGCAGAGTGCTGTTGATGTTGAACACCTGCCCGGCTTCGTCATGAATCCGCCTCTCGAGATCCACGAGGCGCTCCCGCAGGCTCTCGCCCAATTCGATCAGGTACTGGCGGTCCATGCCGATGCCGGCATCCTCCATCCTCGCCAGCACGGTCACGAGCGGAAACTCGATTTCCTCGAGCAGCGTCAACCCTCCCCGGGCGTCGACCTGCTCCGTGAGCGGCTCTCGCAGCCTCGCAATCGCGGTGGCGCGCCGGCCCAGCCGATCGAGATCCTGTTCCTCGAAATCGAGTGTGCCCTGGGCTCCGTCCTCGGTCTTCGTGTCGAGTGAGTCCACTTCGATGTGCGCCACTTCGAGCGCCAGGTCCGGCAGGTCGTATGAGGCCCGCGCCGGGTTGATCACGTATGCCGCCAGCAATGTGTCGAAGACCACCGGTGGCGTGGGGAGATCGGCTGATAGGAATGCCCGAACGATCGGCTTGGCGTCGTGGGCAACGATCCCCCGCTCCTGAACCATGGCAGCCAGGTCCTTCATGAGGTCAGCGCCGACCATCCCGGCCCGGTGTTCGTCGATGGAGACGACAAGGCCGGTCACCGCGTCGCCCTCAAAAGCCGTCTCGACGACCAGCGGCCCCACTGGGGACAGTTCCGATAGATCCCGCAACGGCACGACTTCGGTATCGAGCACCTCACCGGCCGGACCGGCCGATCCGCCCCCCAGCTCGAGTAAACGCGTCCACAGACTCTGGAAGGCCAGCCCGTCGAACACCCGCTTCACCTCCGCCTGATCCCACTCCCGTCGAACGAGCTCGTCCAGATCGACATCGATGGGGGCCTGGCGGTCGAGCTGGGTGAGCTGGTGGTTGAGGTAGACCTGCTCGCGGTTTTCTGCCAGAGATGCAGCCAGCTTCGGCGTCGCCTGGTCGAGATGCCCGAAGATCCCATCGAGCGAACCATGCTCCTGGAGCAGGCGGGTTGCCGTCTTCTCCCCCACCCCCGGTACCCCTGGAAGGTTGTCGGAATTGTCCCCCCGCAACGCCGCATACTCGGGGTAGGCCTGCGGCGGAATCCCGTATCGTTCTTGCACGTAGCCGGCGTCGGCCCGTACCACATCAGTGATCCCCCTCCGGGTGTAGAGCACTGTGACCTGGTCGGTGATGAGTTGGAACGCATCCCGGTCGCCGGTGACGACCAGTACCTCCCACCCCTCCCCCGCAGCCTGATCGGCAACCGTGGCGATCAGGTCGTCGGCCTCGAAACCTTCCAGCTCGAACTGGTGGATTTGAAGCGCGCCGGCGACTTCGCGCATGAGCGGCAGCTGGCTGCGAAACAGATCCGGTGCAGTCTCCCGCTGCGCCTTGTACTCCGGGTACAGGTCATTGCGGAATGTCTTGGCGGGGGTATCCCACGCCACTGCGATCGCGTCGGGGGCTTCATCGCCGAGCAAGCGGATGATCATGGATGTGAAGCCGTATACGGCATTCGTCACCTGTCCGGCGGGCGTGGCCAGGTCGCTGGGAAGGGCGTAGAACGCTCGATACGCGAGCGAATGGCCGTCGAGGATGGCAAGAGTCGGCATCGCCGAATCCTACGGGAGTGCGCCCCTATTGGATCAGGTGGACCGGGTTGCCTTCCAGGTTGACGAGCCACGTCGTCCGGTCATGAAGTTGTACGCCGGTCCCGACGGTGTTGGTGAGCGTCCACCAGCAGTTCGGGGCACAGGTGTAGGTGGCGGGCAGGTCGAACTCCATGTGCACCCAGCCCCCGTTGTAGCTCCCATCGGTGTTGACGGAACACGTACCGGTACCGGTGCCGACGAATTGCCTGTTGTCGTAGCGTGTGATCTCGCAGCTGATGTTTGCGTCGGCCGGGTTGACCTGCATCGTGGTGCCTCCCGAGGCGTCACCGGCGTCGTAGAAGCTGGCGGTAACGGTGCGGCCGGCGTACTCCTCCGGGATGTTCATCAGCGACAGCGTGTCGCCGCTGCCCGAGGTGTTGGACAACGACATCGACCCGAGCCCGAAGATGCTCACCGGCCCCGTCGCCGACAACCCAAACGAATTCCACCCATTGACGTTGCCGCTGGTGGTGACGTGAATGGGAAACACCCCTCCGGCCAAGGGAGGGTTGATCGTGCACAGGTGGTCGACATAGGGCAGCAGGTCGTTGTTGGGGACGAGCACGCCCGGAGTCGGATAGGTGTCGGCGCCCAGATTCTCCACGCATCCGGGATAGGGAGGGTTGTCCGTGAAGTCATACAGCGTGTCGTCGACCTGGTGCACCTGGAAGTTGGTGGTGAACGAGCTCCCGCCGTCCCAGGGCTGGCCGGTGCGGTTCGAATAGCGGATCGAGTTGGAGTTGTTGCCCGAATGCGCACCGTCGAGCACATACACGTCGATCGGCCCGGCGGTGCCCGGCGGCACCGAGACGCCGTACCAGTATCCGGTGGTGGAGCGGTTGGCCCGGATCGAGTCGGTCCCTGTCCCGTTCCAGGTGCCGGATGGGCCTACGCCGTTGAAGGGGTCGCCGTGTTCGTAGTTGGTGGCGCCGGCGTTGATGGCGGCCCAGAAACCGTTGGCCCCGTCGCCAAAGGTGGCGGACTGGCCGCCGAGGGCGATCGGCGGAAGCGACTCGGCGATGGCCGTGCGCGATACCCGCATCGAATCGATACCGAAGACCCGGGCGAAGAAGGTGGGGACGTCGTCGGCGACCGTGACCTTCACCTGGTAACGGTTGATGGCACCGTTGGGGCGCAGGGTGTTGGCCACCGTCACCTCGGTGGCCGGGTAGCCGTTGACGTTCGCCAGCTCATATGCGAGGTCCTCGGCCTCGGAACCGGCGATGGTGGGAGTGACGGTGGGAAGCCGGGTGACGGCCGCCAGGGCGGCGGCGTCGGAGGCGTTCTGCACCCGCGAGGCGTTCAGATACACCCAGCCGAGGTCGACCGCGAAACCAACCATTCCGAACAGCACAAGGGCCATCAGCGCAAAGAGGGGCAGGGTGGCCCCCTCGTCCCGAAACGTGCGCTCAGAACTGGCGAGGCTCAAGGCGCATCTCCGTTTCTTCGTTGAGCACTCGCTGGCCGTTGCCGAATAGGCCGGTCACCCATTCGTGGTTGTAGTTGACGACGACGATCACGTGGTCGAGGTTCTGGATGTCGGTCTGGCGCGACCCGGGGTCCCAACCGCCGTTGATGAGAGTTGGCGGCATCCAGTTGCCTCCGGCGTCGAGCTCGTAGCGAGCACCTTCGTTGTCCTGGTTGATGATCACGATCGACTCGATATCGACCCGGGCCGCGTCCAGCGTGGCCTTGGCCGCGTCGAGGCCGAAGTTGTCCGCGTTCGGATCGCGTCCCACCGCCGAGATCACGCGGGCTGCCTCCCTGCTGGCAGAGTTGGCGGTCAGAGAATCGCGAAAGATGAGACCGAACTCGAGCATCCCGATCACCATCAGGATCAGCGCCGGCGCGAGGATGGCGAATTCGACCATGGCCGCGCCCTGCTCATCTCGACCGCGGCGAAACGGTAGTCGAATTCTCATGGCGCTCCTATCGGCAGTTCTACGAAATAGCTTCACCACTCTTCGCGACCTCGCCATGGGCCGGAGGGCCCAGATCCAAGGGAGATCACTCGCCAGAACCCTCAGACCACAACCACCGCGTATGGCGTCCTCTCAATCTCCGACCACCTAACACGCGCCCTGGCACCAACAACCTCCAACCAGAGATCACCTGACGCACGGCATCCAACGACGGAGATCACTCGCCAGAACCT